>JANWID010000236.1 GCA_025450095.1 Bacteroidia bacterium
AAAAAATCCCGGTTGGACCGGGACGTTTAGGATTTAAAGAAGGGAAGAAAACTTAGTTCAGTTTACTGGGAACCGTCATCTTAAATTCCGGTATCCTCACATAAAACAGTTTTTTATCTGTAACCCTTTCCATTAAATATGTTCCGTGCATTTTACCCAATTCGGTATTCAGGTTGCATCCCGATACATAACGGTATGTTTCTCCCTGTGTGATGTATGGCTGTTCCCCCACAACGCCTTCGCCCTCTACTTCACGCCGACTGTTATCGGAATCTACAATGTACCAGTGGCGACGTTTTAACCTTACCGTTTCGCCGCTTTCATTCTGAATGGTGATCCTGTAAGCAAAAACAAAATGTGACTGCGATGGATTGCTGTGCGTAGGCTGATAGAAAGTTTCTACACTTACCTTTATGCCAGCGGTAACTTCTGTAATCATTCGGACTTTTGGTTAACGGGTTGACTTTGTTTATCCAAAAGTAAAAACCTTCATAAACAATTGAAGGTAAATTTGACCAACTAAGCCTTTTTTTTGGTGAAAGTAGTGAATTAATACAACAAAAGTGGGGGCTACCGGCTATTGATTTTCCGCAAACCTACCAGTCTATCGAACCTCCCACCCACAGGACGGTAATAGACGAGGATATTATATTCGTTTTCTGTTTCATAGTGACTTCCCTCTACGATTGTTTCATCAGGAATCACCGAACCGTCAGGTAAAAAAACAAACTGGTAATCGTAATAACCTTGCTTTAGGAATAACGTTGCTTCGTACTGTCCTTCATCATAATTGTAATGCATCTTATTTTCGGGAGTAGTTCGCCAGCCGGTAAGTGCTCCGAACACATAAAAGTTCCCATTGGCGAGTATTTCGTGTTTAAGGCTGAATTTCACAGTAGCGTATTCTCCTTCCAGGTTATCATCACGTCCATCCTGGTTTCTAACGAGCATCTTGCCATTGATATCGTTCTCGGTAAGGTAACGGGCATAGGAACGGCTTTGACACGGGAGTAACACAACAGTATAACCCTGTGGATCCTGGATGATCTCTTTTACGAATTGGGTTTGTACTCGCAACGTACGAAGGTCAAAGGTTCGGTACTCGTTGATGCCATTGAAAGTATTTTCACCATCATAACTGTAATCAAGCTCATTGTCCTTCAGGAATAGCGGTTTCAAACCATAGATAGCATTATCCCAGCGACCATTTTGCTGGATCACTATTTTGATGTCTTCAAAAGGATTGGTTACCTGGATAGCTTTGTAAAAAACAGAGAAATCGATTTCCTGCTTTGTATACATATCATTAACCAGTGTAGCACGGTGCTCGCTGGCTTCAATAGATGTTTTAGTATCCAGGATCATCATCCTGCGTGTAAGCACCGGTACTTCGGGGTAACCTTCTACAAACACTTTCACCAGGTAATTTCCACTAAGGATCGGACGCACTTCCCTTCCGGGGATTTCCTGGATATAATGTGTATATGGCTGTAGCGTGTTGAAGGAAGTCCGGTACTCCATGATCCTGTCCTCAGCAAAACCGGCCAGGTATTCATTTGGCTGTAGTGCTGAAGGATTCCAGTTAGCATCACAATGGATAAGTGTGTACATATAATTCTTATAATCACTATCCAGGTCATCGAAAGAGAGAATCAGCTTTTCCGGGCTTGCAAATTCAATTACCGGGTCCGATAATTTAAGAGCGGCCTGTTCCAGGACTACTGTTTTTATTTTGTTGTTGTATACAAAATCCTCATAACGCATGAATCCGGTGGCAAAATAATCCGATGAATCCGCTTCCTGTGCATCAACAACTGAGGTTGTCACAAAAAGCAAAATTAAAAATAGCACAGGCTTTACCGGTAGCTTCATTCCAGTTCCAGTATTTGCGAAAAGGTAAGTTCCCATTCAGATTGCAGGTCCTGTAATTCATTTTCAATTACTCCATACCGGCCCTGCAACTCTGGATTTTTGCCGTTAGTTTCATAACTTGAAGGATCCGACATTTCATTCATAAGGAATTCTTTGTCGGCTTTGAGCTTTTCCATACGGTGTTCAAGCTCTTTTATCCTCGAGGATAACTTCTGGTGTTGCTTTTTTCTTTCTTTCTCCTGTTTCGTGCTTTCCTCTTTGTTTATTGAAACAGGTTTGACTTTTTCAGGAAGCGTTTTTACGGGCGAACTTTGAGCCTTTTGAATATCAAGCCAGGCTTCATATTCGGCATAAGTACCTGGGTATTCCTTCAATTTCTGGTTTTCAATATACCAGATCTTATTAGCGACTTCCGCAAGAAAATACCGGTCGTGTGAAACGATCACGAAAGATCCCTTGAATTTCTGAAGTACCTGGATGAGGATATTTACCGACTGAATATCGAGGTGATTGGTAGGTTCATCCAGTAACATAAAATTGGCTTTGGTAAGAATAGTCTTAGCCAGTGCCACGCGTGATTTTTCCCCACCCGACAAAACTTTTATCTTTTTGAAAACGTCATCTCCTTTAAACAGGAAAGCTCCGAGCAGTGTCCGAAGCGTAGTGTCACTCTGATCGGGAGCGCAATACTGAAGTTCCTTAAGCAAGCTATAATCGAGATGCAGGCTTTCCAGTTGATGCTGGGCATAAAATGCTTTTACCACATTATATCCATCCTCATAACGACCTTCAAACGGCTCACTTTGGTCGATCATCCGTAGCATGGTTGATTTTCCCTTGCCATTGGCGCCGATCAATGCAATTTTATCACCTCGCTGCACTTGTGCCCGGGTGTTATTGAAAATTTCAAGATCACGATATTTCTTGGAATCAATATCCAATGTGGCAATAACTTTACCCGGCTGGCTGTTAAAGCTAAAGTTGATGTTAATGGTAGCTGCAGGATCGGCAACATCGTGAATCCGTTCCACTCTTTCCAGTGATTTTATCCGGGATTGTACCGCTTTAGCCTTTGAAGCTTTCGCCCGAAAGCGTTCTATAAACCGTTCCTGCTCTTTAATGTATTTTTCCTGGTTCTTAAACTGGTTTCGCTGGAGTTCTTCAGCAAGTGATTTTGCCTCCAGGTAAAAGCTGTAATTACCCGGGTAGAGGGTAATTTTTCCATTTGCGATTTCAGCAGTCCGGGTGGTTACACGGTCAAGGAAAAATCGATCATGTGATACAATAACGAAAGTGCCTTCATATGAATCGAGATAATCTTCCATCCATTCAATGGAAGGTAGATCGAGGTGGTTGGTCGGTTCATCAAGCAAAAGCAGGTCAGGTTTACCGAGCAGGATTTTCGCCAGCATAACCCGCATTCGCCAGCCTCCTGAAAATTCAGTAAGTGGCCGAGCCAGGTCAGTGGTAGTAAATCCAAGTCCTTCCAAAACAGCTTCCGCTTTTGATTGGACCTGGTAACCATCGAGTGCTTCATAATGCGATTGGGCATCATGAAGACGATGCAATATTTCTTCGCCGTGATCGGTTTCAAGAAGTTTAAGGCAGGTTTCGATTTCTTTCGCGAGTTTGTTCTGCACCTCAAATGCCTCCATAGCAACTTCCAGGATCGGTCGGGTGGACTCATATGACAAGAGGTCCTGGTTGAGAAAACCGATGGTAAGATCCTTTCGCTTTGTGATTTCTCCCGATGAAAGCTGATATTCCCCAACGATGATTCGCAATAGGGTGGATTTACCGGTGCCATTTGCCCCAATCAGTCCTATTTTTTCGAACGGCTTAATATGCCACGAAGTATTCTCGTAGAGATATCTTGAGCCGAATTCAAAACTTATATTATTTAATACCAGCATGCTTTATGAAAAAGAGGTGCAAAGGTAGCGAAAAACAACAGGTCAGTAGGCCAGGAAAGTACCGTAAAGGTGCTGAAGATAGGCTTTCGCATTATTACATGAGGATCCGTTTTTTCGTACGTTTTCCACTCCTGGTTCGAGCGGAACAACACAGGTATCCTTATCAGTAAGCCAGGTAATTGCTGCATCCTGGTTTAGATAAGCGAAATTATTTCGTTTGGGATTCAGAAGGTCGTTACTCCAATGAAAATCCCGGTGATCCAGTCCTAGTTCAGCCAATAACGTAGCTGCAATATCATTTTGATTACCTAATACAGGATTGCTGGTTCCTTTGTATTCAGGCATCAGAAGCGGGCTCCAGACTAATACCGGTATTCTTCGTATAGCCGGATCCAGATAGTCACGTTTTCGTGGAAGCATATGTCCATGATCAGCCATAAGTATAAAAACAGTATTCTGACACCATGATTTATTTCGGATACTATCAAAATATTCACCCAGACATTTATCAGTATACCAGGCAGATTTCCGGAACTTATCCGCATCGTCGTTATCATTAAAAGGAGTTTCAACAGGAACTTCAAAAGGTTCGTGAGTACTTAGTGTAAGCAAAACCGAAAGAAATGGTTGTATTTCTGATCCGAGTTCACGGCCCTGTTTTTCCAGCACATATTGATCGTGAGCACCCCACTTGCTGTTACGCATATCTTCACTGAAATCATCTTCACTGATTGTACGACTGAATCCGGATGAAAGCAGGTAGCTGTTCATATTCGAGAATTCGATTTCTCCTCCATAATAGAATGATGTATGATAACCATTTTCAACAAGCCGTTCAGCAACAGAAGGAAGTTTCGGAGATTTATCAGGGAAACGAATAATGGAACGGTTAGGTTGAGCAGGAAATCCGCTCAGCACCGAAACCAGTGCCTGGTCTGTCCGAAATCCTGATGAATAAACTGAAGTGAAAAGAAGACCTTCTTTACACAGCCTTGTGAATTGAGGGGTAACATTTTTTTCCCCACCCATAGGTTCAATAATATCGGCTGTCCAGCTTTCGAGTAGCAGGATTACTATGTTAGGTTTTGATCCGCCATTGAGAAATTTAGTATGGACCCGGTTATCTTTTAGAAAAAGGTTATCAATTAAACCCGCTGCTTCAGAATTCTTCATCCACACATAAGGATTTCCGGAATCCCGTTTCGATTGGCGAAGGTTGTGAACCAGGTACCAGATATTATTAATTGCTGCCTGGTTGAGATCGCGGTTTGATGAAAAAACAGCAGCCGATTCATTTACCGGGATCAATTGCAATCCCCCTCTTAAACCGATTCCAAGTATGGGAAATAATAAAACCAACATAATTAGTTTTCGGGGCAGTGTTCCGGTAATTTCAAGGAACGCAGCATGAACATAATTCATGTATAGCTTTTTTATTAATATGAAAAGCAGGCCAATAATTCCCAGGTAAAAAAATAATTGCATTGTTGTAACTGACGCCAGCATTTCCTTGGGTTGCGCTGCAAATGCAAGACCGCGGCTGTTAAGCAATGTACCCCAGCTTCGGTAAACCAGGATATTGGCAATGCTTAGCAGGATAACTGCCAGGATCAACAGGAGATAATAGAATCTTAAAAAAGAAAATATTCGTGAGTTATCGGTGAATGCTGCAATAATAGCAAACACGAATGGTACGAATGCAAAGTAAGAGGCTGTAGAAATGTCGAGACGGAATCCTGCGAACAGGGTAAATGCAAGGTCATGAAATGATACGTCGTGATGAAAAGGATACAGGCTTGCCGTGAACAGTATCCGGAAAAAAATAAAAACCACAAACCAGAAAACATAATGCCTGAAGAAAAATTTTAAAGTGCTTCGCATCGTCAAAATGGATACAGGTTTCCATGACCGGTTATCATCTTTCGGATGTATGAAGGCGAACCGTGGTAAAAAACATCGCCATTATACCCGATGTTCACATCGAGCAAATTATTTGCAAGTACCTCGCTATCACCGGTGCTGTTTGTAGTAAGCAATACCTGTTCTGCTGAAAGGTTGCCAGCCCTGATATAGCCGTTGCCGGCGGTATAAACATATAGCAGACTGGCAATTCCTGAAGCTGCTATATCGGCTGTGCCTGTGTGCAGTTTCAGAAAAAGATCACGCCCATTGAAAACAAATGACAGTTTGCCGGTTCCATTCCAGCTTTCGACCAACAGACTATCTGCACGTATAGTATCTGTGCATGATAAGTTTCCAGAGCCAAAATAACCGATGTGTGTTATTTTATTATAGTGCACGTTCAAAGTAAACTTATTATCAAAATCGCGAAGCCAGTTACATCGGTTTTTATTCCGGATGATGAGGGTATTGTTTGATACTTCCGTTTCAATACCGTCTGCGAGATTCTTACCACAAGTCAGTACTGCAAACGTAACGGTATCCGGGGTGAGTTCAACATCCACATTGTTATTCATTTCAATGTTTTCAAAAGCCGGAAGCGTCCTGGTTTCAGAAATAGTGCTTCCTTCACTTTTCACGCAATTGCAAAAATCATCTTTTTCGCAACCCTGCAAAAGAAATATTACCGCCAAAAAGAATCCTGTTTTCAGTTTCATTTCTGCTTCGTTTTGTCGATCCTGAATCCCACTCCCCATTCTATAAAATCTGCTTTTCCCCAATGAGCTTTAAGCTGCATCAGTGCGAATAAGTGTTTATTAAACCGGTATCGCATACCCACCCGTTGGTAAAAGGTTCCATCATTTGACAACCTGGAATAAAGATAACCACCCATATTAACCACGAAGGAAAAATCCGAAATCACCAATTCATATCCTCCGTGAATACCCAGTTTCATTGATTCCAGTGAACTATTCTGTTTCATATTTCTTTCCTCCAGCTTTTGCGAAACAGAGGCGTCGTAAAACACATCAACACCAAAACCAAAAGCGGATTTCCTGGAAATCAGCCACATTTTTTCACCGGAAACAGAACATGCCAGGTAATTTTTCCCATCCGCAGGATATACCTGTTTCATGGAAAGAGCACCAAAAAAGGCGACACTCTTCATTTTTTTGAAAAGTGGGAGCGGTTCATTAATCTTCTCCTTATTTTTCCCGAACCGGTATGATAAGCCTCCCTGCAAAGCGCATAAATTCAACCCCAGGTTAGGTGTAGCGACGCTGCCATTCGAAAAGTGTGAAAAGGAGATACCAAAATCAAGGGATAGTTTTTTCGTTATATGCGTTTTGAAACGGGGACTTACAATCAATGCGCAATTGAGGTGCGAACCGATTGCAACATTTTTATAATTTTCTTCTGCATCAAATGTTTTTTCCACATATCCAATTCCCCAACCGCATTTAAGGTCAAAGGCTGATTTTTTTCCTTTTATTATTGGAAAATCAAGATATGGAATCAGCGAGACCGCTGTACCCAACTGATCAGGATTCCCCAGGTTCCAAACAGTAAGCGATAAACCTATATCGGGAAATCCATAGATCCGGTGCCAGAGCTTTGAGCCATCAGGTTTCACAACCATACCAATTTCAAATGCAGTTGTATGATTTTGCTGAAGTGGAACGATCATAGGACGGTGGGCGACAATAAAACCCCTGTGCACATCTGTTGTAAGCATCAACCCGGGGAACGAAGTTTCCTGGCCCGAAGCCTGGAAATGGTAGAAAATCAGGAATATTATGGAGAGTCGGAACTGTTTCAGCATCGGAGGCTGCAAAGATAATAAGCTATCTGAAAGCTTATTTTTCGAAGGAGCATTCTGCCCGCAGAATCACATTCCCTACATTTGCACCAAATCGATTTTTATGGACGAAAGGCTAAAAGCATTTCAGCGTATCCTGGATATTATGGACGATCTCCGGGCCAGGTGCCCCTGGGATAAATCGCAAACCCTGGAATCGCTGCGCCACCTCACTATTGAAGAAGTGTATGAGCTTGGAGATGCCATTCTTGCGGGTAATATGGAAGAAATAAAAAAGGAACTGGGTGATATTTTGTTACATATAATTTTTTATTCCAAAATAGGCTCTGAAACCGGCGATTTTGACATTACCTCAGTAATCAACCAGGTTTGCGAAAAGCTGATCCACCGGCATCCGCATATTTATGGTGATGTAAATGTTTCCGGAGCCGAAGAAGTATCTCGAAACTGGGAACAGCTGAAATTACGCGAAGGAAAGAAATCGGTCCTGGAAGGTGTACCCGGTTCACTTCCTTCACTTGTAAAATCAATGCGTATTCAGGAAAAAGCACGTTCTTCAGGTTTCGACTGGGAACAACCGGAACAGGTGTTGGATAAAGTGGAAGAAGAGTTGCGCGAACTGCGCGATGAAATGAGACTGGGAAATACGGAAGCCATACGGAATGAATTTGGCGACCTGCTTTTTTCATTGGTTAATCTATCCAGGTTTATAAATGTCAATCCCGATGAATCGCTGGAACGAACCAATCTTAAATTTATTTCCAGGTTCCGTTACCTGGAGGAAAACGCACTGAAAAACGGAAAAAAACTTACGGAAATGTCACTTGCTGAAATGGATGTGTACTGGAATGAAGCTAAGGAAAAAGGACTCTAATCACATTTTCGTAACCATTCGTACATTCGTAGATTCGTAGGGCGAAGCCCATTCGTAGATTCGTTACATTCTCACCATGCTGCATCTAGATGTTTTGGCTCTCCTTGAAAGAGACCTTGGGAAGCTGAAAGAAGAAATTCGCCTATACAGGAACGATATGGATCTTTGGAAAATTGCTCCCGGAACTTCTAATACTGCCGGAACACAGGCTCTG
>JANWID010000237.1 GCA_025450095.1 Bacteroidia bacterium
ATCTAATACCCCCGGACTATGAAAACCTTTTTTACGCTCACAGCCAGTTTGTTGATTTTTTCCTTAGGAAATGCACAACAAACCAACCCACAGGATCTTCAATCTACTTCAGTTGTAGGCATTGAATTTCAACCTGTTAATTCTCAAATTTCGATAACCGGAGAAAATATAATTCCCGATCCGCAACGATCGGGACCCGGAATCGGACATGTAGTTCTGGCTATTCCACCCAATGACAACTGCGCCAATGCTATTGCGCTGACTATAAATGCGCCGTGTGTGACCGGCACTAATAAAGAATCTACCGTACAGGCGGGCGAAAATACAGGTTGCCAGGGTGCCATCACCAAGTCGGTATGGTATAGTTTTGTTGCTTCTGCTACTAGTTTGTATGTAGAAGTGGAACGCACCGCAAGCAGCGGTTGTTATCTATCTTCGGCTGTATACAGTGGTGCCTGCCTGCCGGCATTGTCACTTTCATGTGAAGATGCAGCATTTGGTCCTAACCTGAACATTCATAATCTTACCGGTCTCACCATTGGCGCTACCTATTACGTACAGGTCGGATATACTGCCGGTGCATTTTGCGGCAATAACAATCTTGCAACTACCGGTGCAGATTTCTGCATTAAAGTAGGTCGCCCTGTAACCTGTGCGACTTGCAATTCTACATGCGGACCCATGTGCATATTCGCAACAACACCAACAGTTGCCCAGGTTACTGCAACCTGCCCGCAATATGTTTTGCAGTCAAGGCTCAATGCAAATCAAATCCGTACACAGTGTTATACATTCACTGCGGTTGCCACAAGTCTCAGCATGCAGATGATTATAAATTCCACAGGATGTGCTGCCGGTAATGTACTTACTTTCGACTGGAGTCTATATCCATCGAACTGTTCCGGAGTGATCCAGTCAGGAAATTTAGCAAACCTGAATGCTAACGGGCTAACTATTGGTGCATCCTATGTGCTTTGTTATACATGGACTGCTGCTTGTCAGCATAATTCTGTATATCCATACGTAGTAGCTTCAGCACCATTACCCGTAGAGCTGATATCATTTGAAGGTAAATCAAATGAACAATATGTTCAGCTGAAATGGAGTACAGCCAGCGAAACAAATAACAGTTATTACGCTATACAACGTAGCGAAAACGGTGCTGATTTTTCTGAAATCGGAAAAGTTAACGGAGCCGGTACAAGTACAAATACACATGAATATAAATTCATAGATGCTTCTCCCCTGTATGGAATCAGTTACTACCGACTCGTTCAGATTGACTACGATAATACCGCATCCATTTCCGGGAATATCGCTATAAAATTCCTGAACAAGTACAATGTGAGCATTGATAAAAATCCGGTAACCGATATTCTTACACTGGCTTTCGATTCCGAACTTGAATTACCTGTAACTGTTAAAATTATTAACCAGTTTGGTAAAACTATTATAAATCATCCCGCAATCATCCCCGAAGGTTTCGATGAACTGGTTCTTCCTGTTGCGGCCTTTTCCAAAGGAGTTTATTATGTTCAGATTGAAAGCGCAGGAACAACGGAATGGTTAAAGTTTATCAAGATGTGATTCTGACTTTATCATCGTTAGTTTCTTCTGGTTAATGTAAATCTCAAAAATCATTCTTAAAATAATTTTGCTATGAAAATAAAATTCCTTCTGCCTTTATTCGTAGCCGTTATAATAAACGGTAACAGCCAGGCACAATGGATTCAGTCGTTGACCGTATTTCCTCCAAGCCCTACTATAAACGATACCATCATGGTACTTGCTGACTGCGGATTCCCATCCGGGAATTGCGACAATCATACCCAATACCATTTTGTTAACGGAAACACGATCAACGGGGGTGCCTTACACTGTCTTGGAATGCTCAGCATTATTTGTAATCATACCGATACCTTTTTAATTAATCCGCTTCCTGCAGGAAATTATACTTTCCATTTTCAGCTGGACGCAGGATACGGAATTGCACCATGTACTCCTGGAATAATTGCTGGTCCAACCAGTGACGTTAACTTTACGGTATCGTCCGCTACCGGAATCAGTGAATACATCCCTACCGATGAAGTGATGCTCTATCCAAATCCACCCGACGACTATTTCAACATTAAAGGTGTTGATCCTTCAGGTTACCCGGTTACACTGTCAGTTTTTACTCCTGCCGGTAGCTTGTATAAGCAAGTAGTGATCAAAAATGGTGAAGAAAAAATCACTACGAAAGATTATCCTTCCGGAATGTACCAGGTTCAGCTTCGCACCCGACAGGGACAGCAGTTCCTGATTCCATTGCTAAGAAAATAGCAACTTTCATCAGCATTCTGTAATAATTTTCCGGTTCCTCCCAGGAGATGCGACTGTGGTAGAATTTATTCTACATTGCAGGCCCGTATTCAAATTTCCAATTGGATTACCTTTGCGCGACTATTTAAAAAAATAATAATCAATGAAAAAAATTGTACTTATTACTTGTCTGAGTTTGTGTTTTAAAATGCTATCGGCACAATCAGGAAACTCGCTGTATTTCGATAATGTTGATGATGCTGTCACAGTTCCTAACGGTTCATCCTATATTGCAAACAGCAACGCATTTTCAATGACTTTTTGGGTGTTTAATGAAAATGCATCTCCCGTTTACCCTGACCTGGATGGATTTGCAGGATTTAGAAATAATACCAACGCTGATTTCTACATATTACAGCTTAACCCTACTGATTTAGAGGCCCGTTTCAGAAATAGCTCCGGAACACCATTCGATATTGTTTACTCCGGTCTTCAGATGAATACATGGCAACATTTTGTATTAACTTACGATGGTGTCAATATGAATCTCTATCACAATGGCACTATTGTGGGCACGGCGGCTGCATCCGGCACCATTTCACTTTTAGCAGAACCTTTTTATATCGGTAAAACTCCCTGGACCGGTGCTGAATTCAATCTCCTTGGAAAAATGGATGAAGTGAGTCTTTGGAGCAAAGCACTTACTCAGCCTGAAATTGATTGCATTTATACTGGTGCCATCGACCCTTCAAGCACTGACCTGGAATTATATTACCGTTTCAACCAGGGAGTAGCCGGCGGGAACAATACTGGTATTAATTCACTTATTGATGCAACCGGAACTCAGAATGGTATAATGACTGGTTTTGGACTCACCGGTAGTGCTTCTAACTTTGATCTTGGAGTAGTAACTGCAAATTCATCTTATACTGTTGACACCATTTGTCAAGGCGCAACATATACTTTCGGTAGCCAGGTTTTAACTGGTCCTGGAAATTATTATGAAGCGTTCACAACAACAGGAAGCTGTGATTCGATTGCGGAGCTTATGCTTGTATCGACTCCAATTAATATTACAATAAGCCAGGTGGGACCATCTTTAACTGCCATGCAAACCGGAGCTTCTTATCAATGGATAAACTGCGGAACGGGTAACTCCATAATTCCGGGAGCAACGTCTCAAAATTATGTGGCAACTGCAAATGGTCAGTATGCGGTGATCATAACATTGGGTGGATGTTCTGATACAACAATTTGCGCTAATGTAACTAATGTGGGTATTTCAGAAATTAGCGGAATGCAGATCAGTGTTGGTCCGAATCCGTTCAGTGAAAAAGTCAGTATTACTTTTCCGACTACTGCAATAAATAAAAAACTTATTGTTTATGATGTAAGCGGACGTGAAATTTTCAACCAGTTGATTGTAGATTCAGTTACTGAGCTTCGGGTTGCTTCATGGAACAGCGGTGTTTATTATCTTGCCGTTGAGGGAACAACAGGAAGAATTAAATTGTTAAAAAATTAAACTGATTTATTTCAACAGAAAAAACCGGGAGCAACTTCCCGGTTTTTTTTTGAGGTTTCGGCATCGCTCACACATCGTGATGAATTCATAGCTATAATTCTACAAACACAACCCTGTTCGTGGCAGGCATTTTATGTAATTTTGCGAGTCCTAATCATTAATTGATCTATCATGAAAAAAACATTACTTACCATTTGTATTGTAGTTAATTCTTTATTGCTTTTTGCACAGGATGGTAACTCGCTATATTTTGACAATTATAACGACAGTGTAACCGTGCCGAATGCTTCAGCCCTGATTGCAAACAGCAGTACCATTTCAATGACATTCTGGGTTTACCCTCAGAATTCAACCAACGTTTACCCGGACCTGGACGGATACGCAGGGTTTCGTAATAATACCGATGCCGATTTTTATCTGGTACAATTAAATTCAACCGATCTCGAACCGCGCTTCCGGAACAGTGCAGGTACTAATTTTGATTTTGTTTATTCAGGAATGCAATTAAATTTCTGGCAACATTTTGTGATGACTTATGATGGTGCCAGTTTAAAACTTTATCATAATGCAGCACTCGTAGGATCAATTCCTGCGAATGGTGTTATAACCTTAACAAATAATAAATTTTATATTGGATTGACCCCATGGCCAGGAGCTCCTTTCTTCCTGAATGGCAGATTGGATGAAGTGAGTTTATGGAGCAAGACACTTTCGCAGGCTGAGATTAATTGCATTTATAGTGGTGCCATCGATCCTTCAAGTCCAAACCTTGAATTATATTATCGCTTCAACCAGGGTGTAGCCGGTGGTAATAATACTGGCGTTAATTCACTTGTTGATGCAACCGGAACTCAGAATGGTATAATGACTGGATTTGCGCTCGTCGGCAGCTCTTCCAACTGGGATACCGGAGTATCAACTTTAAATTCATCCTATGCTGTTGACACCATTTGTCCCGGAGCTACTTATAATTTCGGAAGCCAGGTTTTAACAGGTCCTGGAAATTATTATGAATCATTTACTACAGCTGGAAGCTGTGATTCGATTGCGGAACTCATGCTTGTAACGGTTCCCCTAAACCTTACGATAAGCCAGGTAGGACCATCTTTAACTGCCATGCAAACAGGAGCTGCTTATCAATGGATAAACTGCGGACCAGGTAATTCCATAATTCCGGGTGCAACTTCACAGAATTATGTGGCGACTGCAAATGGTCAGTATGCGGTAATCATAACATTGGGTGGATGTTCCGATACAACAATTTGCGCTAATGTAAACAATGTGGGTATTTCAGAAATTAGCGGAATGCAGATCAGTGTAGGTCCAAATCCGTTCAGTGAAAAAGTCAGTATCACTTTCCCGACAACTGCAATGAATAAAAAATTAATTGTTTATGATGTGAGTGGGCGTGAAATTTACAACACAGTAATTGTGGACTCTCAGACAGAACTTCAGGTTGCTTCCTGGAACAGTGGTGTTTATTATCTTGCCATTGAAGGAACATCGGGAAGAATTAA
>JANWID010000238.1 GCA_025450095.1 Bacteroidia bacterium
ATCCTCAAATAGATAAGCTCCGTGCATTTCAGAAAGAGTATCCTTCCGTTACCTGGATCATCGGGATTGCTTCCAACAAGCTTTACCCTGATAGTAATCTCCGATCGGCCACAGCCCGCAAATTCACCCGCTCCGAAGGATATTACGATTCATACAACACGGCGATGCAGTTGGAGCCTGATGGTGAAATACAGTTGTATCATAAGTCGAAATTGGTACCTGGTGTCGAAAAAATGCCATTCCCAGGAATCTTTAAATACATCGAAAATTTCGCCATCGATCTTGGGGGCATTTCCGGAAGTCTTGGAATGCAGGATGAGCCAACCGTATTCAGTGATAAGCATTCAGGCATCAAAAGTGCGCCTGTAATCTGCTATGAATCTATTTATGGAGATTACTTGTCGGAGTATATCCGCAAGGGAGCACAACTGATTTTCATTATTACCAACGACGGCTGGTGGGGCGATACACCCGGGTATCGGCAGCACCTGAAATATGCCACCCTACGTGCTATCGAATTTCGGCGAAGCATTGCCCGTTCAGCAAATACCGGGATATCTTGTTTCATCAACCAAAGAGGTGATATTCTCCAGGCTACTAATTGGTGGGAGCCTGATGCCATTTCCGCAAAAATCAATGCCAACGATTCCATGACCATCTTTGCCCGCCTGGGTGATTACATTGGTATGTTGTCCCTTTTTGGGGTTTTTGTTTTTCCTGTCCTTGTGTTTATCAGGAAACGAAAATCGGCCAGTTCCGGGCAATGACTACCTTTGCGGTCCTAATCCGTCTTACTCCTTTTTCTCTATGAATAAATACGACGTAGCTGTTATTGGCTCCGGTCCCGGCGGTTATGTGGCTGCCATCAGGTGTGCCCAGCTGGGTTTTAAAACAGCAATAATTGAAAAGTATCCTACCCTGGGTGGAACCTGTCTGAATGTAGGTTGCATACCCTCTAAAGCTTTACTCGATTCCACCGAATTATATCACCAGGCAGTACATCGTTTTGCCGATCATGGTATCGGAGCTAAGGACCTTTCTGTTGATTTGGATAAGATGATATCACGTAAGAACGACGTGGTAAAACAAACTGTAGATGGAGTTAAGTTCCTGATGAAAAAAAACAAGATCGATGTTATCGAGGGAACGGGAAGTTTTGAGGATGCGAAAACGATCAATGTAACAGGATCTAAGGGTGAATCATCAAAGATCCAGGCTGCTCATGTGATCATTGCAACCGGATCGAAGCCATCCAATCTCAAGGGAATTGAAATCGACAAGCAACGCATCATCACATCAACTGAGGCATTAAACCTCAAGGAAATTCCGAAACACCTGGTGGTAATAGGTGGGGGAGTGATTGGATTGGAACTAGGATCCGTGTACTCCAGGCTTGGCTCTAAGGTAACGGTGATCGAGTATATGAATTCAATTATTGCCACTATGGATGGCGCATTGGGAAAAGAACTTGGTCGTGTCCTGCGAAAGCTAGGCTTCACTTTTCATACGGGTCATGCAGTGAAGAGCGCGGTCAGTGACGGTAGCAAGGTGAAAGTAACCGCCATCGAAAACGGGAGCGGAAAAGAATTGTCAGTGGAATGCGATTATTGCCTTGTGAGTGTCGGTCGCAGACCATACACCGATGGACTTGGTCTTGACAAGGCGGGTGTTAAAACGGATGATAAAGGAAGGATTATCACCGATGAAAACCTGGTAACAAACGTAAAAGGCATATATGCTATTGGCGATGTGGTGAAAGGTGCCATGCTTGCCCATAAAGCTGAAGAGGAGGGCATGTTTGTAGCCGAATCAATCGCGGGTCAGAATCCACACATTAATTACCTGTTGATTCCTGGTGTTGTTTATACCTGGCCCGAAGTTGCTTCGGTAGGATACACTGAAGAAGAACTCAAGTCGAAAAATATACAGTTCAAAACAGGTTCATTTCCGTTCAAAGCCAGCGGAAGGGCGAGAGCCAGTATGGATACCGATGGTTTTATAAAGGTGCTGGCCGACACGAAGACCGACGAAGTACTCGGTGTTCATATGATCGGTCCGAGGGCGGCTGATATGATTGCCGAAGCAGTGGTGGCTATGGAATACAGGGCATCGGCAGAAGACATTGCCCGAATGAGCCATGCACATCCCACATTTACCGAATCATTCCGCGAAGCATGCCTGGCAGCAACTGCCAACCGGGCAATTCACATCTGATTTTCTTTAAGGTAATTTTTAATTCCCGGATTTAGTTCCAACTGCAACGACCGAAAGGCCCAACCACCGAAACAATGCTTTGTCAATAAGACGAAAAACAGGTACCAGTTTGTCGAAGGTTTTCATTTGGCCAGCAGGGATAGTTTTGTTTTTCTGAATTTTTCCAGAGAGGAACCATCCCGGAATACCTCCTGCATTGAAATAAAAAGATTGTTGCACTTGTATGCCGGAACCTGTGAACAGGTGACTAAGATCGGATTTGCTGTACCGCTTAAAATGAAATAATTCTTGGTCGAATGAATTGTATAACCATTGAAAGGCAGGTACCAGGATGATGAGCGATCCGCCCGGTTTAAGCATAGCCGCACAATTTCGAATGGCTTCTTGATCGTTCTGTATATGTTCCACCACATTCAGAGCAAAAACGGTATCGAATGTTCCCGCAATGGCAGCATGCGTCTGGCTGATCTGCGGATCTGCAAGATCTATGTCGAGGATCTTTCCCTGGGAGTTCAGCGAGGGAAATTCTGTGGCTAAAAAGTCCCGATAATTTTTTCGAATATCCGAAACCGTGATATCGGCCGAATTCTGTACGAATTGTGTGGATATATTTCCAATCCCACTGCCGATTTCAAGAATCCGTCCTTTGCAATAAGGCCGGATGATGTCGAATGTCCACGCATTGAACCGCCTGGCTTCCGATATCACCTGGAGGGTCGCGAACCCTTCGGGGTCAATTTCCTTAAAATGAAAATCCGAATGCGAATTGGTCATTTGAAAAAACCATACCTGATTATACAATAAATAGCCCTGACTCCATCTTTCCAATTGATTTTCTTCCCTTCTTCATACGTACGGCCATAATACGCTATACCCACTTCATATATTCGAACGCCTTTGATGCGTGCAATCTTGGCTGTTACTTCGGGTTCAAAACCAAACCTGTTTTCTTTCAGTGTAATTCCCTGTATTATATCCCGACGGAACAACTTGTAACATGTTTCCATATCGGTAAGATTCAGATTTGTTGTCATATTCGACAACATGGTGAGGAAGCGGTTTCCGAGAGTGTGCCAGAAAAAAAGAATCCGGTGCGGCCTGCCCCCTACAAACCTGGAGCCATATACGATATCGGCGAAGCCGTCGAGTATTGGCTGGAGCAAGTGGTTATATTCCCTGGGATCATATTCGAGATCTGCATCCTGGATGATCACATAATCGCCGGAAGCATGACGAATTCCGGTATGTATGGCTGCGCCTTTACCTTTGTTGACTTCGTGGTGAAGAAGCCTGTAACCAATCTCTGGATGCTGCGCGATATAAGACTCGAGAACCGTTCCTGTATTGTCGCTGGAACAATCATTCACCAGGATAATTTCCTTTTGGATGGCTCCCACCAATTCCACCGCGTTCACTTTGTCGAGGATTCTGTGAATCGTTTTTTCCTCGTTGAAAACCGGGATAATTATACTGAGTTTCATTTATTGGAAATTTCTTAGTTTGCGTTGAGTTTGAATGATGCATTGATACCCCACCACCGGATTCCTTCGGTGACCAGGTCAATCTGAATAATATAGTTTCCTTTTTTTTCTGGTTGTTCAATAAAAACTTCCTGGATGAGTGATTTTTGAGGGTGTACATCCAGGAGTAATCGCGTTCTCGGGTTGTCCCATTTGACAGTATTGCCATCGGCATCGAGGAGGTGATAGCTGATAAAGGTGGCCGATTTCTTACCAGGTATCGATGCCAGGACGAATGGTGAATGGTTGGTGATCTTTACCGTCTGTATTTCACCAACATTTATTACTCTTCGCTGGGCTTCGAGAGATATTCCTTTAAGATTAAAAATTGTATCGGCATTGATCAACTCGTCCTGGTTGGTTGAAAGATCCAGGTATGGTGCATCTGGAAGGTTGAAATAAACGGGATGCAATGAAGGTGTTGTAAACCAAAATGGTTCCCAGTCGGGACCAAGAAAGACACCTTTTTTTGCCAGCTTTTCCGGTTCAAGTACCATACCGGGTTTTTTAATAAAATAACTTACGTCGTATCCGGGTCCCCTGAGAGCTGATTGAAGAGCGGATTCGAACGGTAATGACCAAATTGATAATAGATGAAAATGAGCAAGGCTTTCATCTTCAATTATAAATTTCCTCTCCGGAAACTGTCGTCCGTAATCAATCATATTTTCGACAATTCCAACTCTGCGTGTCAACTGCGATGATGATTTATATATTTCAATCAAAGAGTATACAACTAAACACGGCAGGAGCGCTATCAGAATTTTCCTGTTACCGTTTTGTAAAAGAAGGAGCAGAGGTGAAGCTATGAATAGACCGAACACAGAAAAGTAATTTTCAGTCATGATAGCCGATTCACCCCGATATAAAGTGATGATCACCAATAATACGAACATGATCGTATAGGCAAGTATAAAAAAAGCTAATTTGATGTTATTGCGGAATAACATTATTAAAGTAATGAGAAAAAAAATCAGGGGTACAATAATGTCGTTCTTGCAAAAATGGATGAAATATTGAAAAGTTGGGTTGTTTTTCAGATTGAACATTTCCTGGAAGAAAACCCCGGATGAGACCATTTTATCCTTTTCATATGTAGATCCTGTGAGAAACTTCATACGTATAATCAACCATCCTGCCGTCAGGCAAAGAAGTATTACAAAATCTTTTCTGAAAAGAATATTTCTTGAAATACCCTCAAATAGGATAAGAAAAATCAGGAGCAGTACAGTGAGTTGATGAAAGTATGATAATACCACAGCAATGGTCAGCAATAAGGCTTGATGATAGATTTTCAGTGTGGCATGTTTTTCAAGAATGGAATTGAGTAAGGCACCAAACAGGGCACCGAAGGCCATTCCTGTATAGAGTTCTGCAGTGGGGTAATAAAACGTCAGCCTGAAGGTGAGGCACAGCGAAAGAATCAGGAGGATGGAATAAACAGGTTGTTTCAATATATGCTGGATCACCAGGAAACAGGCGTAATAAACCAGGATGAATGAAAGACTGAATCCGATAAGTACACTTTTCAGGGAATAACCCCATTTGATCAAGGCCAATGGCAGAAACTGGTCGATGACTGCTGCCCATCTGCCCAATGCGATACAAAAATCCTTTTGGTCTATCATACTGAATGTGAAAAAGGCCGGATCGCAATACAGCATTCGTTCCTTATATAGCACAACTGAAAAAAGAGCCATAACCATGAAAAATAAATGGCCGGTTATGGATGTAATGCGGGAAAAAAAGGACTTATCCTGAAGGTCTGGCATAAGGAGCGCGTAAAAGTAATTAAAATACAATTTTGTCCTGCAAATGGCGTGATATTTAATGGATTATGTGTATTTTTGACGCTTCCTTTGATTTAACTTTATGAAGGGACATTTATGAAAAAACCAAAATATTGGCTTGTCTTGTGGGTTTATTGCATTCTCGTTGTTGTGGGTTGCGTTGTTGGATGCAACTTCGATAAATTGCCTAAAAGTGAACCTGATGAAGGTATATTCTCAAATGATTTTGAACAACTATCGTATTGGAACAATTCCGGATCCCTTGTGCGAGGTGCAGGTAAGGATGGCAGCGCTTGCCTGGTTGTCGATCCGGAACATCCGTATTCGGCCGGATTTACTGTTTCATATGGAGAAGTGAAAAAACTCAAACCGCGCCAGGTACGTGTTGAGGGTTGGTTCAAGGTTGAACAGGAGCAAGATTCGGCAAAGCTGGTTGCCTGTGTGATGAAAAATAATGAAAACCTCGCATGGCAAGGCGCAGCTACACCCACACTTCTAGGCAAGACTAGAGTCTGGACACGAATCAGTGTATCAGTCAACATTCCAGCAAATACACCCGATGATGCACTCATCGTGGTCTTTGGCCTGAATACAGGCAACGGGGGGGTATTGTTTGATGATTTATCGATTCGGCTTAGTCCTTAGAACCCTTGGGTTCATAAAGCACAAACATCGCATCATCCATGTGCAGTTCACCGGTTTTGGTGGGGATAAAATCTGCGCGAATGTATAGCGAGTCTCTGCTGATGCCTGGGAGATCTATATCAACATAACAGCGTTTCCATACACTTGTATTTTTCGGGCATACCAGATCGCTTGCATGAATACGGCGATCCATGTTGATCCCGGACGGTTGACTTAATTCCAGATTAATTTCAAATTCATCTGTTGCACCGGAAAACCACGCCGAGAATCTGATCCGAAGGGGGCTGTCCATGGATTTTACTACGGAATCAGCATGGAGTTCAAAATAAGTTTCAAGTTCCCTCCTTCTCAGTGATATTACATGGTTGCCGGAATGCGCTTCATCGGCAATGTCATCGGGATGACCGTATTTCCAATACGTCTTGTTATATTCAAAATCCTGGAAATACCGGGCTTTCGTTTGTCCGCTTATTTCAGAATCGACAGAATCGTATGGATTACCGAACAATGAAAATTCATATTCTTTACCTGTCTTCAGGAACACTTTCCAATAACCTTCCCGGGTCATGGAGTCGTAATGGATTATGTTGTTTTTAAGTTGGTACGACTGAATGAGGTTGAATGCGGCCAGGACAATCATTCCTGCAACTACTACTTTATTTACCCTGGTGGAACTTAGAAAATAAAAGATGGGAATTGCAAAGACAGGATAAAAATCGATGTATGTTCTTTGACCAAAACTGCCGCCATAATACCAACACCACCAGGACGACAGGATATATAATGCTACAGCAAATAACAGGAACACAGAGATAAACTGAACATATTTCTTCTGCCAGGCCATGACCAACAAGCCGGGGAAAATCAAGGCCATCATAGGAGTATAAAGAAACCATCCTTTCCGGTAGCTGAACAATGTCTTCATGATTTTGGGATCTGAAAAGTTGAATGTTTCACCCATGTACGTATATACGTACCAATGACCATTCTGAAGATACCACAGCAATGGTTGTATCGCAACAATAGCGGTAGTTAAAAGGATGCCCGATACCAACAATGCCGGTTTTTTGAACAATTGTTGGATCATCTTTTTAAACGCATCCATATTTTCCATGACAGCAAACACTGCAAATACAATAATCGCGTTCACAGGTCGGATCAAAATAATTGTGCCGATTGCGAAAGATGCCGCCAGAAAAAAAACTGATTTGTTCGATTCCCGAAACCTGGCGATACTATAAATAAAAAGGGCAGCCATTCCAAAGGAATACGCATGCGAAATAGAGGGATCCCTGACACAATATATGGTAAGGTTTGTTCCGAAAATGATGCTGAGTGTTACTACAAGTGCAGCTTTTCGGTCACTCTTCAACTTTAACAGAGTTTGCCTTAGCCAGACAGCGCCCAGGGTAGTATAGGTGATTGCTCCCAGGCTGACACAGATTTGGAACCAGAATGAATATCCATCAACCGGTTGAAGTGTCAGGAAGGAGAGAATCATGGCCAAAAGGAAAAAGGGAATGAGAAGTAAAGCCATACCGGAAGGGTATTTTATCACATCATGCCCGTCAATCAGAAACAGAAAGTTTGAAGTATACTCCTTTTCGAGGTTTAGAGTGCCATTGTAGAAAAATTCATAATCAAGATCATGATATATGAAAATAGCAGGCAAGTATGCATAGTAACCCCTGCCATCACTGTTGACAATGTTATGATAACCGCCATTCCAGTACCTGAAAATAAACGCGAGCACAAAAAGTACCAGGAAAAGGATGGTGAAAAACCGCACTGATTCCGATTGCGCTCTAAATTTCTTCAGCATGAATAAAATTCAGGTATTTCCCTTTCATTGGAGTCAATCAGCGCTGCTCAGTTAGTTTTATTGTAAATATACTTTATTCGACAATAAATTTGAACGGGGCGTTGATACCCCACCACTTGTCGGCTTCAGTAATCAGATCAAGCTGTACGGTATATGTACCAGGCTCTTCGGGTTTTTCAATGATGATTTCCTGCACAAACGATGTTCCCGGATGCACATCAAGCATCAAAACAGTTTTTGGATTATTCAATCTTACCATTTTGCCGGCTTCGTCAACCAGGTGATAACTTAGGTATGTTGTGGATTGTTTTCCCGGCACCGAAGGTAAAATAAATGGTGTGACATTAGAAATTCGTACAGATTGAGTTTCGTCATCACGCAATTCCTGATGCACAGCCTCCAGCTTTATGCCCTTGGCGGAATAGAGCGAATCCATGATGCCGGGCGTATCCTGGCTGGATGAAAGTTCAAGATAAGGTCCATCAGGCAAGTTAAAATAAGTGGAATTGAGTGCGTGTGTATTATACCTGAAAGGTGCCCAATCAGGCCCGAGAAAAACACCTTGTTTTGTAATCTGCGTTGAATCGAGTTTCATTCCTGGTTTCCTGATAAAAAAACTCACATGATTATCGGGCCCGGTGAGCGTTGATTGGATGAGGGATTCAAAAGGAAATGCCCAACTTGGCAAATAATAGTCGGAGGAAATATTCGCTTCATCGATGATATATTTCCGTTGGGGCAATTGATTGCCATAATTTATCAGGTTATTGATTATACCGACTCTTCGGGTCAATGGTTTTGATGACTTATAAATTTCAACCACCGAAAATACAAGCATCAGAGAACTAATTGCGATCAGTATTTTCCAGTTGTATTCTTTGAGCAGGATGAGAAGTGGTGATGCCATGAAAATTCCAAACACAGCAAAATAATATTCGGTCATAATTATGGACTCACCCCTGTACAGGGTAATTACCGTTAGTAAAACATATACTGCAGTAAAAGCCGGAATAAACAGTGCGGCCCAAATATGCTTACTTGCCAATAAAATAATGGAAAAAAAGAAAAGACAAACCGGTATCAGGATGGACTGAGTGCTGAATCGTAAGAAGTAGTCAAACGTAGGATTATTCTGCAGATTAAAAAGTTCACTGAAAAAAACCTGTGTCGTAACCATTTTCTCTTGTTCGTAAGAGGAAGTAGTCAATAACTTGATTCGGATGATCATCCAGGCTGCGGTAATTCCGGCAAGTATCAACAAGTCTTTCCTGAACAGGTTTTTTGATAAGAGGGTTTGCAGCAGGATAAAAAATAAAGCCATCAATACTGCAAGCTGGTGAAAATAGGAAAGGAAAATCGCGAAACTCACTAATGCAAACAAATGCATTATTTTCAGTGATGCATGCTTATTGAGAAATGATTGCAACAGCGCTCCATACACCGAACTCATAGCAATTGCAGTAAACAATTCAGCAGTCGGAGAATAAAAGGTGATTCTAAAGGTAAGACAAAGTGAAAGCAGGAGCACCAGGGCATACTCTGTTTGCCGAAGGACATATTGAATCACCAGGAAACAGATATACTGCACCAGAATAAACGAAAAACTGTATCCGATGAGTACAAATTTCAGCGGAACACCCCATTTTATGAGGGCAACCGGTAACAGTTCATTGACAACAGCACTCCACCTAATATGAGCAATAGCAAAGTTGAGCTGGTCAATCATCTGGAACGAGTAAAATGCCGAATCGTAATAAAGCAACCGTTCCTTATAAAAGATCAGGGAAAAAATTCCAAGAACCAGAAAGAAAAGATGGCCGGTTATTTTAACTATCCGGGTATATTCTGGCATATATTTCGAAAATGTGTTCCAACCAACCGACTTAATTTATTTTTAATTTTTCCTGCTCTTCTTTCTTCAATGGCATTTCTTTCTTTTCTTGCCCTTCTTTCTTCAATGGCATTTCTTTCTTTTCTTGCCCTTCTTTCTTCAATGGCATTTCTTTCTTTTCTTGCCCTTTTTTCTTCAATGGCATTTCTTTCTTTTCTTGCCCTTCTTTCTTCAATGGCATTTCTTTCTTTTCTTCCCCTTTTTTCTTTTCTTGCCCTTCTTTCTTTTATTATTGATTTAAATCATCACTATTTACAAAAGTTATCCGAAGTTCATCAAACAGTACCTGGTTCGATTCCTGGTTGTGAAAGAACACCTGGAATTCATCGCAATCTGGTGATACTTCTCCTATAATAACCAGTTGACGAAAGGCAAACCATTTTCCTGGTTCAATTGCGTCATTGAATAGTCGTTCGCTGAATTTCTGAACGGTTTCATTTTTTCGGATGAAATTGATGACTACATGGGCATTGGACGAAGCGTTACCAGAAAAGGCCATTCCTTCTATCAACAGCAGGTTTTTACCTGCAATACGTTTGAAATCACATCGCAACGAGGCACTATATTCGTGAGCCTGGTTGGTGAAAATAGACCTGGGCTTGGAATAGGATTCCGTTTCAAAAACGTGTCCTGCCAGATCTGTGCAAACCGGTGAGTCATCGAAATTATTAAAGAAGAAAATGATGTTCCTGCTCTTATCAGCAGATTCCCGCTCAGTGGATTTCCAGCAGTTACAATTTGATGGGTCGTAATCAGATTTTTTTTCGGAGCTAAAAATGGTCTCCAAGTTTGCAAAATCAGTTTCAGGATAGATGTGAACAATACTGGCATGTTTGATCCTGTTTACAACCGTAAATTTCAAGTCCTTGTTGAACTTCGTCAATTCACTTTCGTCCTTCAGGATTACCACATCGTTGGGTTTAATATTTTTAATTTCCGTGATTTCGGCATCGACACCTTTATTTTTCAACATATGTATGTAAAAAGCGATGTGGGCATCATATCCTGAATGAATCACCTTAATGTGCTTGTATTGGCCAGGATGTTTTAATACATATTTCATCGCGTACCCCAGGTGATAAAACTCCTCCACGTTATCGGGATCAACAGGTTTGAATGTTTTGCTGAATACCTGGCTGTACGGAACAGCGAACACCAGGAAGGTGGCAATATACGGGGTTAAATTCCTTGAAAATTGAAACGATAAATCGAGTTGCTTCGAAATAGCACTTACAATTGAATAAAGGAATATTCCTGTAATCACGGCAAACAATGGGTACAAGGGGAGTTCGTAGTGTTCAATTTTGGAACTTCCCTGTGAGATAATCAGGAAAAAAGTAATGGAAAGTATGGTACAATATGCTGACATCTTTCGAAGCATGTTATCCTTGAGAAAAAAGTTGCATACCATTCCGCACAGCAATATTGGAAGGAAAAACGTATACCTTGAGTGGTACATGTTCAGGTAATAATAATCAAACGGGTGTTCATGACCTTCTACATTGCCCATGTATCGTTGAGCAATTTCATTTGTCCACATGGATTTTATGTACCCGGGGTTGAAGTGTTCGCGAAGAAAATAATAACCGCCTGCCAGTGCAATGAAAAATGCAATGCCCCAATAAGTTCTTGTGTTTTTCAGGATAGCAGGAATCTTTTTCTGCGAAACAAGCATGATAAAAATGCCGGGAAGCATCATGAAACCTGCAATACCTTTTGTCAATACTGCGCCTGTTAAACAAATGAAGAAAATTGTCAGGCTTTTCCTGTTTCCTGTTTCCATAAATGAAAACATGGCCATCGAGTAAATTGTGATAAACAACGTAAGCAATGCATCGTAATCGGCTGTTCTTGGTCCGTGACTATCGAAATAACCTGATGAAGAGAGTAGGGTAACTACGAAATATAAGGGAAGCCAGTAATTTCCCGAAATACGATAGCCATACCATGCAAGAACAAACAAGGTGAACAGGCCAGCGAGAGCTGCCGGGAAACGAACTGCAAATTCACTAAGCCCGAAAAGCTTGATGCCTATGGCCTGGAGCCAGATCATCATGGGTGGTTTTGTACTCCATGTATCCGGTTCGTGAGTATACGTAACCACAAACGGATTCCCTCCTTCCGACATTTCCATTGAGCTGATAGCAAGTCTCGACTCGTCCCAGATCTGCATGGGAATGGTTGTCAGGAACGAAAAAATTGGAAAATATGCCAGGGCAAAAATGATCACAATCCCCCATACAATCCGCTTTCCGGATAATGTGTGACTATTTGAAATTTGTGAATTCATTAATTTGATTAATGTTAAAAATCTTTGAACCGGTTAAAGCTTCTAGCAATATTAATTGAATTTACCCAGTCCGCAAGCGAGTTTTATTTTCAGTTCGAATCTTCTGATGTCCTGTTTTGAAAGTAAATGATGGTATAAATTATTGAAAATAAATAGCATAATAGGATATCAAAGAGATGTTCTCGGCTACTGTTGCACCTTACCTTGTTTTGTAGGTAGCAGAGATCACAGCCCCATCAACTACGATGCTGTCAACACAGGTGAACCTGGTAAAATCGGTAGATTCACCTCTGAAATTTGTGATATAATAGTTTGCATCCTCCAGCTGTTCGGTGAAATTTAGTCTTCGTCGGGAGGAATCCGGCAGTAATAGAGAATTGAGATAGCCAGGCATGTTAAATGTGTACAACCGGATCTCAGGCGATTTATCTGCTTCAAGTAGTTTTACAAGCAGCTCCCGGTACGATAAACCCCAATAATCCATTTCAACATATGACTTCATTTCACTGGCGTTTTTTCCCGCAAGACGGTTAAAATACATATTCTGATATGGATGCATATCGATCATTCTGTATCCCGTCCATGTTATTGAAATCACTACCAACACTCGCACCATAGCCTTCAGTGCCTTTTTCCTGATATATTCATTCAGAAAATTCAATCCTTCAAGCGAGATGAGGCAGAATGGTACATAAACGAAATAGACATGCCTCCATCCATCGTATACAACTGAATTGAGTAAAATAACAGAAATTATCGGCATCAAAAAGAGTGAACTAATGGAAATCACATATAGTCGGTTCCATGTTCCTGTATTTTTTCTGAAGAACATTACTGTCATTCCAACTATACCTATAACGAATGAAATAATGTACGGAATCGGGGTTGTGATTAGGATCCAGGTGGGTAGGTAATGCCATGGTAAACGAGATGCCTGGAACACTTTACCCTCAAAAAGTAAAGATCCTTCCCACCGGTACTTGCTCATTTCTGTCCATGCTGCAAGGAAGTGGTTGATAGGATCTAACCAGAGAATAGGCCAGAACGCGATTATAAAAAAAAGTGATGAGAGGAGGAATACCACAACAGGACCGATACGGTATTGTTTCCTCAATTCACGGTCAGGTCCAAACTTTGCAACAAGGTAATTGAACAATGCAATAACGAATAGCAGTATACCTAATACCCGAATACCTATGGCAAATCCTATACAAAAACCGGCAATGACAGCCCATTTGAAATCTGGTTGTTTGAGAAATCGTAGCGTGCTATATAATCCAATGCAGATCATCGACAGGAAAGCCAGATCCTTGGAATTGTAAAAAGCATCTGCGAAAATTCTGGGCATCATGAAATAGAAACAGATTCCTGAAAGAATCAGGAACAAGTTGTTGAATCGCATGACCAGTATCCTGTAAAACGCCACCCCTGATAACCAGAAGAACAAAAAGGTGACCAGATGGCGGAGAAAATATACATTCTTTATTATTTCTGTCCCCGTAATTTTCTGAACAAGCATCAAAATTAATTCGAAGGCCGGGCCATGGTATTTTTCCGGATTTTGAGTGTATTCAAACCAATCGCCATGAACGACTGCATTCCAGGCCGACATACCGCATTCCTCCATTGAAAAAGATTCATCCCACGAAATCCCGTAATCTTTATGAATTAAAATGCCAAGTACCAGGAAACAC
>JANWID010000239.1 GCA_025450095.1 Bacteroidia bacterium
AAAAATAATGATTATCCTGTTATAGTTACAACTGCAGTTAACCTGGCATGGATCAATTTTGACCAGGGTAATTTTGAAAAAGCAATTGTCAATTTTGATATTGCAATAAATGCCCGGGAAAAAATTCCGGACGATAAAACCGGAGGTATATTACAACTCCAGAAGGGGTTTATTCAATACAGAAGTCTCGATTATGAAGGTGCACTGGAAAGCTTCCGTAACGGGCTCGAAATACTCCGGCATCAGCAGGAATCGAAAGCAATACCTGTTGCCAATGCGCTTCTTGCACAAACCTTTCTCACAACTAAAAATTTTCCGGATGCGGAAAGACATTATAAATTGGCTTATGAAGGATTCACAAAGTTTAATGACAGGAAAGGTGCTTCCCGAATGGCCCTGCAACTTGCTGAAATCGCCATCCGTAAAGATGATTATGTGATTGCTGAAAAGTACCTGGTAGAAGCCCGGAATTATTTTATCAAAATGCATGATGTTAACGGGCAGGCACTGATACTCCGCGACCAGGGAATAATTAAATTCAAGAATGGTGATTATGAAGCCGCCATAAATGATTTTTCAGAAAGTCATTCTTTATCAAACCAACTTGCTGTCGCAAGGCTTTTGAAAAACACTTATCTGAAACTGTTTACCCTGAAATCACTGGCAGGAGATCATATTGCTTCAAACAGGATTAATATCCGCTATGTGGAATTGCGTGATTCCATCGACAATATTGAAAGGTCGCGTGTTATCAATAGCCAGCTTACACGAAGGGAGCTGCTGGAAAAAGAAACCATTGATGAAATGCTGCGCAAAGCAAATGAAATTTCTTACCAGCAATTAAGCACACAGCAACTTGAAGCCAATCGCCTTGTTACGGAAGCCGAAATTGAACGACTGGAAAAGGAAAAGATCATTGAAGATCTGAACATGGCTAAAAGAATTTCTGATCAGGCGAATATTGAACGTGAAGAACGCATCCACCAGCTAACTCAGGAAAAATCTTTACAGGAATTAGCGCTCTCCAAAAAGGAACTTGAAGTTAGCCGTGCTCAAACACTCCGTAATACTCTTGTTGTTGTGTTTATTTCCGTGGTTATTGTTGCTTTGTTACTGTATAACCGGTACCGGAACAAAAGCAAATCGCACCGGCAGCTCGATGTAGCATACAGGGAACTCTCCGAAACACATATGAAGCTGTTGTCCGCACAGGAGCAACTGATTCATGCGCAAAAAATGGCTTCACTTGGACAACTCACGGCCGGTATTGCGCATGAGATACAGAATCCTCTCAATTTCGTCAATAATTTTTCAGAACTATCTTTAGAGCTGATCGATGAAATTAAAGAGCCCAATGCAAATGTGCAGGATATCCTGGGAGATATTCATTCAAATCTTCAGAAGATTAACACGCATGGAAAAAGGGCTGATAAAATTGTGAAAGGGATGTTGCTGCATTCCCGCACCGGGCAAGCGGAAAAACAACCAGCAGACCTGAATAAAATGATTGATGAACTATTGGAGTTATCATACCATGGCAACCGTTCGCGGGACAACAATTTTACTGCTGAAATTATCCGCAATTTCGAACCCGAGCTTCCGTTAATTAACGTGGTTACACAGGATATCAGCAGGGTATTGATCAATATTTTTAACAATGCCTTTTACGCTGTAGGTCATCGTGCAAAAACAGGTGAAAGAAATTTCAGGGCGACCGTGGGGGTTAGTACCCGTCTCAATGGTAATTCAGTAATCATCAAGATACGGGATAATGGTCCTGGCATTCCGGAATCCATCAGAAAAAAAATCTTTGATCCGTTTTTTACCACCAAACCTGCAGGAGAGGGTACCGGCCTGGGCCTTTCGCTGAGCTACGATGTAATCGCCAAAGGTCATAGCGGTTCACTGGTAGTGAATTCCGAAGCAGGATCATTTACGGAATTCGTGATCACATTACCGGCAAGCTGATAAAGGGTTAAAATGATGATGATTAAAGAATAATTTACAATCTTCGTAGAAAATTACAACCTGAAATCAATCATTCAACCATAAACCTATGAGCCAGTTTGCAGACCTGACATTCCTTCGCACCTTCACTGGAAGCGACCCGGTTAAGATGACCAAATACATCAATATGTTCCTTAGTGCTGCACCTCAAAACCTGGTTCAAATCAGGCAGCAGTGCGATTCGTCAGACTGGAAAGCACTTAAAACTTCGGCTCACTCACTTAAAACTCAGCTCAAATACATGGGTGTTTCCGGAGCGGTGGATATTGCTTTTAATATTGAACAGAATTGTGCTGAAATGAAGGATCTTGAAAAGATTCCGGGACTGGTATCAGACCTGGAAGAAAAAACCAATGCTGCGGTATCGGAATTGCGGGAAGCAGTGGCTAAACTTTGAAAATAGAAAGTAATCCTTTATAATTGCACCCGTTCCGCAATTATCCGATCCTCCAAACGACACTATGGCAGCTTTCAGAAAAAAAATATTCATCGTTGATGACGATCCCGTCCTGGCTGAAATGCTGAAGGACCATCTGAGCAAGATGACCAGTTATGAAATCCGGATTTTTGAAACCGGGGAGGAATGCCTTAAAAATCTTAGTGACAAACCAGGTATTGTGTTTCTTGATTACTACCTGAATTCAGTTGATAAGGATGCGATGGATGGGTTGGAAGTGTTGCAGGAAATCAAGAAAGAGGATCCCGAGGCTGATGTTGTGATATTGTCGGGACAGGATAAGATTGAAGTAGCCGTCAAAACCATGCAATACGGTGCATTTGATTACATTGTGAAAGGAGAAGCAGCCTTTTACCGTGCCGAGAAAGTGGTTTTTAATATTTACCGCTTTAAAAAGCTCCAGGGGAATGCAGCCAAGTATAAGAATCTTTCTATCTGGCTTGCGGTTGGATTTGGATTACTTGTAATTCTAATTCTTTGGCTCCAGCTATCCGGTAAAATTACAGACATGCCAGGCTGGAGCTGATCAGCCCGGATTATTTTCCCGTTGCATGGAAAGGTATCGTGCAATATACTTGCCCAGCACATCAAATTCGAGATTTACAACGCTACCCGGATGCAACGTATTAAAATTGGTATGGGCATAAGTATAGGGTATTATTGCAACTGAAAAACTGTTTTTTGCTGCTTCCACAACAGTCAGACTGACTCCATTCACGCAAACAGAACCTTTTGGAACCGTGACATAGTCCGGGTTTTCATCATATTCAAAGGTAAATAGCCAGCTTCCTTGCTGATCTTCCGCTTTTAAACAAACGGCGGAAGTGTCCACATGACCTTGTACGATATGTCCGTCAATGCGTCCATTCAGGACCATACTTCGCTCCAGGTTGATTAAATCTTTCACTTGCAACAAACCAAGATTTGATCTGCGTAAAGTTTCTGAAATAGCAGTTACGGTATATTGACCAGGTTGCACCGAAATTACAGTAAGACAAACCCCATTATGCGCCAGGCTTTGGTCCACTTTTAATTCATCAGCAAATGAACACGAAACAGTAATGTGAAGATTATCAAGTTCGGGTTGAAGAGAAATTACCCTCCCTGTTTCTTCTACGATGCCGGTAAACATAAAGCGAAGTATGTGTTAGACAATATTCAATAAATATTAAATGTAAAATATTTATTCATCATGAAAGAAATACTGGCTGATGAAAAAATGAAAAACATATAATGAATTATGAATAACGTTTAAAATAGATAGAGTTTATTCGTTGGAATTGCTTTTATCACGCAATAACTGAATGGTACCGGAAAGCTCCCTGCTTTTAATTCCCGAAAGGTATATCTCATTCACAATACAGGTATAAAAATAAACACCGTCCGGTAAATCGGATCCGGTATTATCGGTTTTGCCATTCCACCGGATAGCAGGATCTGTGGTTTCAAAAACAAGCAACCCCCAGCGACTATAAATTTTCAAATCAATATCACGGATATACCTGTACGGAAAGGGAACCAACTCATCATTAAAATGATTCCCGTCCGGTGTGAAAACGTTCGGGAGTTCATAGAACGGACAATTGTCGATGCAAACAGTTTCACCCTGGCTTCCTTCGTTTCCTATTGAATCAACTGCTGTAACATAATAACATCCTGCAATGGAAGTATCATTAGTATAAATAAAGCTGCCTATCGCACCATTAGTAATCGTTGTCAGCAGTGTGTATGGACCCGCTTCATTTGAACTGTAATAAATATTGTAATGACTAACATCATCAGCACAGACATTGTCCGGAATATTCCATGTTATTGTAATTTGTTTTTCAAAGCAATGGAAATCGGTTGTATCTGTAGTAAGAGCGCAGGGTGGCTTGTTGTCTATTGGAATCGAGCAGGATTCCTGGGAATTGTTCAGGATGGGATCCACAAAGCCCGGACCGGGATACGATCCGTTGCTTCTGACATAATAACAATATTGCTGCCCGTTGACTAACCCTGTATCTATATACGAAGTTGTGTTGCTGAACCCAATGGAATCAAACGTGATTCCATTGAAACGATATATGGTGTATTCTTCATTTTGCCATGGAACATCAAAATTCCAGGTAAGGTTAAGCTGGTTGTCGGTTGGTGAAATCGAAAGGAAAACTGAGGTTGCCGTTCTGGAACTTCCTACAAATTCCAGCAGGCCGTTTACGGTAGAATACAAATCAATTTTGTAAGTATATGTTGTGCCGGAAGTATTCAGTCCGGAGTCGTTAAAAGTAGTATCATTCAGGCTGAAAGTTGTACCAACAGTAGTAAATGATGTTCCGTTAAATCCGGCAGCGCGCAATATGCGGTATTCATAAGGTGGCGGAAATTGGCTTGAGTCGAGGTCGGTGGGTTTACTCCATGCAACATACATTGTTCCGGTAGTGGAATTTGTAGTGGTAACACTGGCATTGGTGATAACCGGAAGGTCTTTTTTCAATGTTGCGCAAAACTCCACGGAAGCATAACTCTCTGCACTGTCAGGAAATGTTGCAATAACCATATAGCAATATTCTGCTCCGGGTGCAAGTCCGTTTCCATTATTATTATCCAGGAATGAAGTAGTATTTAAACCTGAAAGAGTATCGATGCGTGAATAACCCGTATATGACGGTACACCGGTTTCACATGGCCCGGGAGTAAAACCGAAAAATCCTGTTCTCCTGTAAATCTTATAACCAATTGCCTCGGTGCACATGCTTTGATTCCAGCTAAGCTGCATATTGTTACCGGTAGGTATTGCTGCAGGGTTTTGTGGGGCCGGAGCTACAACCGTTATTCTCACCGATTGAAGATCTACAAGCTGCACATAAGAATCATTATCTTCTGCTTTAAAGACTAACTGGTAAGGCTCACGGCGCACATGCGCGCATTGTGTATTCCAGCTGAACAATTCGGTTACAGAACCTACGCCAGTTGAAGGCTGATTGAATTGTGCCGGGGAAACAGGAGCAGAAAGTGGTGCGCCTGTAGCAGTAAGTGTGATCACCTGGTTGGCATTGCCATCGGTTGCTGTAACATTAAAGCTGACAGGATCACCGGCAGTTACACAAATATCAGTTAAAGATGAGATGACAGGTGTTACATTGTTGTTCGGGTTTTGACAATGTATGTTGATCTGCATATCACGTTCCACGAAACCAATCTGTATACCGTTACGATATTCTTTGATCAGGAAAGCAACATTAAACTCACCGCATCCTAAAGGAGCATCCCAAACCAGGTCGCCGGTCAATGCATCGAGTGAAAACGAATTACTGGCAGCAGGATAAGTATATCCCGGTATCGGAAGTCCGCCCGCACCTTTGCAGACCGTTAGTTCGTACGCCAGGCTGTCACCATCAGGATCAAATGCATTCGCGTTGTGAATGAACACCTGTCCGACTACACCTTCGTCGATCGGAGGCTGCAATAGCACAGGTGAATTATTAAATCCCAGAAATGCTGAAATGATTAGCTGTGATTCCAGGTAAAACGGCACATTTACGGAACCTGGAATATTAATAACTCCACCGTTCCGGTTCGGATCCTCAAAGAAAATTGTATAAACCGATGGGCCGGGATATGTATGATACCCGATATATATGTTCTTCCGGATATCGCTTCCAACACCTCCGAAATTATCCTGGTAAGATGCACGCGGAAGGGTTGAGCCGGTGCCGTCACCCCAGAAAATATCCAGCTCGGGTCTGTCGGCAGGTGATGAAGTTTTCGTATAGGTGGTAATCGTTATCTTGTAATAATACTGGCTGATTTGTTCGTACGTGATTTCTCCGGCCCTGTTATGTGTTGCGAAAACATCAGTAACGGAACCCATAATAAGGGTGAAGAGAAAAAGCGGGATGTAATTTTTAAAAGTTTTCATCGTAATTATTTATAACCCTTTTATTCCATTTTTATTTTATAATCAGTATCCGACCAACTGTTCCTCCATGGTTTCCGGAATCTCACGATATCCGTACTGCTGATTTCGAAGCCGCGGAATAAATCCCGCTTCACGAATTGCCTCCTGGATACTCTTACTCGTGAAACGGTGCGGAGCTCCCGCTGCAGAGACAACATTTTCTTCAATCATAATGGAACCGAAATCATTGGCTCCGGCATGCAAACAAACCTGGGCAATAGATTTGCCGATTGTTAACCATGATGCCTGAATGTTTTCAATATTCGGAAGCATGATCCGGCTGAGGGCAATCATTCGTATATATTCATCGGCCGTTACATGATTCCGGATTCCTTTGATCTTTCTCAGTAATGTGCCTTCATCCTGAAATGGCCAGGGGATAAATGCAATAAATCCTTTCGCTGAAGCAGGCTTTTGTTCCTGGACTTCCCTGATCCAGACAAGATGTTCAAACCGCTCCTCTGTTGTTTCTATATGTCCGAACATCATCGTTGCGGAAGTTGTTATATGGAGCTGGTGTGCAGCACGCATTACATCGAGCCATTCTCTTCCGGAACATTTTCCTTTGGAAATCATTCGACGCACCCGGTCGTTCAGAATTTCTGCTCCCGCACCTGGTAAGGAATCCAGACCTGCTCGAACCAATTCCTTTAGCACTTCTTTATGTGTCATACCTTCCAGCTTGGCAATATGAGCTACTTCCGGAGGGCCCAGGGCATGTAGCTTAAGAGCCGGAAACTCTGATTTCAACGAACGGAATAAATCTGTATAGAATTTTAATCCCAGATCAGGATGATGACCGCCTTGCAGCAGCAACTGATCTCCTCCGAAGCGAAATGTTTCTTCAATTTTACTGCGGTATTGTTCTGCTGTGGTGATGTATCCTTCATTGTGGCCTGGTATGCGGTAAAAATTACAAAACTTGCAATTCGCAATACAGATATTGGTAGTATTCACATTGCGGTCGATGATCCAGGTAACTTCATTGGTTTTTTTCCGCTGCCGTCGCATTTCATTTCCGGCAAACATCAATTCCGGTGTGGTAGCATTTTGAAAAAGAAAAATACCTTCCGTTGCGCTTAAAAAGCCACCTTCAAGTGCATGTTTCAACAAGGTATCAGGACGCATCAGGATTCAATTGGAGAAGTTTAACCCCGTCATTGTTAAACATTTGTATTACAGGATAGTTAAAATGCCACGAACTTCTTTAAAATCAGCGGGTTTTGATATGAATCCGGGTTTGTGTAATTTCAACCGCTCAAAATTATAACTAATTAATGAACACGACAATCCGAAGAACCAATTCGGCGGGAAAGGAAGGGCATCTTGCTATTTTTTCAACCGATTCCGAACAGTTTAATAAATCTCCTTTTTCGAAACAGGAACTTGATTTTATCAAGTCTGAAATTAAGAAAAAAAACAGATTTATTTCTATCAATCAATACCGGCGTTACGTTTTTTTACAAATTGTTGACACCTCTGTTAAGGAACCATTCAAAAAACTCGAAAATATCAGGAGAGCCGGTGATCAGCTTGTTGCTGCGCTTAACAAAGTAAAGGCGGAGTCGGTGAGTATACTGACTTCCGAGCGGGAAACGGATGTTCTTGCCTACCTGGAAGGTATGCTGCTGGGGAATTACCAGTTCGGTAAATACAAAACAAAAGATACTTCGAATACCATGAAGGAAATAAATATTTCTTCAGGTCTTGTCAATAATCAGCATTTGCAGGAACTTGTTACAGTTTGTGAAGCTGTATGCATGGCCAGGGATCTCGTAAACGAACCCGTAAATGTGCTTAATGCAACTGCTCTGGCCAAAGCTTTCGCGGGGATGGGTAAAAAATCAGGTTTCAAGGTTCGGGTTTTTGATAAAAACAAAATCAAATCCATGAAAATGGGTGGCTTATTAGCTGTCAACCGTGGAAGTCCCGATCCACCCACCTTTACTGTGATGGAATGGAAGCCGGCAAAAACAATAAACCGGAAACCATACATACTGGTTGGAAAAGGTGTAGTGTACGATACCGGTGGACTCAGCCTGAAGCCTACACCTAACTCCATGGATTATATGAAATCGGATATGGCAGGTGCAGCCGTAGTAGGTTGCACCATGTATGCGATTGCAATGCAAAAATTACCGATACACGTGATGGCGCTGGTGCCTGCTACCGATAATCGTCCTGACGGTAATGCCTATACGCCGGGAGATGTTATCACTATGATGAGCGGTTTGAAAGTAGAAGTTCTGAATACAGATGCTGAAGGAAGAATGATACTGGCGGATGCATTGCACTATGCGAAACAATTCAAACCAGGATTGGTTGTGGATTTTTCAACGCTTACAGGCGCAGCGGCAAATGCAATAGGTCATTATGGAATTGTGTCGATGGGTGCGGTTGATGAATCGGTGAAATCGGAATTAACTGAAAGTGCCAATCATGTATATGAACGGCTGGCTGAATTTCCGTTTTGGGAAGAATATGATGAGCTGCTTAAATCTGATATCGCTGATATTAAGAATATCGGCGGTGCCATCGGAGGTGCTATTACAGCAGGTCGTTTCCTGCAGCGCTTCACAGATTATCCGTATATGCATTTTGATATTGCAGGACCTTCTTTCGGAAAAACTAATGACAGCTATCGTGGGAAAAACGGTACTGGTGTTGGCGTTCGGTTCATGTATGATTATTTAAAACGCAAAGCCGGTAAAAAATAACGGATTAATTTCAGAAATAATTTTTGTAAAAGCGTTTCCCGGTATACCGGAATAAAATGAGTCACTTACCTGAAAGCGAAAATAAAGTCAGAGTCGGTATTACTATCGGCGACATCAATGGCATAGGTCCTGAGATCATAATCAAGACCTTTGCCGATTCCAGGATGCACCAGGTTTGTACTCCGGTGATTTATGGTTCGGCAAAAGCAATTTCTTTTCATAAGAAAGCGCTTAACAATAATGATTTTAATTTTACCACAATCCGCAATATCAGTGAGCTGAATCACAAACGAACCAACCTGATCAACTGCTGGGAAGAGGAAGTTAAAATTGAACTGGGACAGGCAAACCCTACCGGTGGTAAATATGCTTTCCTTTCACTCCAGTCTGCCTGCAAGGATCTTTCCGATGGAAATATCGATGTGTTGGTTACGGCTCCTATTGATAAGAAAACAATGCAACAGGAGGGATTTCGCTTCCCGGGACATACCGAATTTCTTGCACAGCAATTCAATGCTCCGGAATTCCTGATGATGCTTGTCAGCGACCGGCTTCGTATAGCCACGGCAACTGGCCATGTTCCGGTTAAAAACGTGGCTTCGGAAATCACAAAAGAGAAAATCATTTCGAAGATCAAGCTGATGCACCAGTCGCTGAAACGTGACTTCGGTATTCGTAAACCGCGGATTGCGGTGTTGGGACTTAATCCGCATTCCGGCGATAGCGGCCTCATTGGTACCGAAGAACTGGAAATCATCGGGCCTGCAATCAAAGCAGCTTTTGATCAGAACATACTCGTATATGGCCCTTATCCTGCTGATGGATTTTTTGGTGCAGCAAAATTTAACAACTTCGATGGTATCCTTGCGATGTATCATGACCAGGGACTCGTTCCGTTCAAATCACTATCATTTGAAAATGGTGTAAATTATACAGCCGGCCTGCCGGTAATTCGCACTTCTCCCGACCATGGAACGGGATATGATATCGCAGGAAAAAATATTGCTTCTGAAGATTCCTTCCGTACAGCGATATACCTGGCCTGCGATATTTTTAATAATCGCAATCTTTCCGACGAAGCTTCCGCGAATCCACTGAAATATTCCAAGCTTGGCGGAGACAGGTGAAACGAGTTGATGAGATATTGTGTTGATGATTTGCGAGAACTTTTTGCGCCTTAGCACCTATGCGAGAACCTTCTTTTTTATCCGTAGCTTTGCAAACATTTCAGTGATTTCATGACACCTTTCACAACATCAGTTACCCGCGCCATTTGGATCGGACTGGGTTTTATATTTGTGGGTATAGGCATTGTGGGTTATATAACACCTATGATGCCCGGACTGGTTTTTTTTCTCATAGCGACATTTTGTTTCGCTAAAGGCTCCAGAAAATTTTTGAGAATGCTGATTGAGAATAAGTATGTCGGAAAACAGATCCTGGATTTTAAGAAAGGACGTGGAATGACAGTGAGGACGAAAATCATCTCCATTGTTATGATGCTGGTGAGTATGTTAATCAGCGCATTTTATATGGTGGATATCGTTTGGGTTAAATGGGCAATATGCATCACTGCCATCGGCGTTGTGATTGTCATTTTGATGCAGAAAACAAAAGTATCCCCCTGAATTACCAGTGAATACCTGAAAATCACTATATCCGGTTGTATTAAATTTTGTTGCTGACACCTTATGTATTAAATTTGCTTTGCCCGCCCCGGTCCGGATGATCAAATTGTTATCATTTTGAAATTCGCGCCGTCATTGCTGCAATTAATTTTATTTTGTCCAGAAAATTATTATCATGAGAAACGTTTACCGTTGTTACATCGTAGTGGCTGTTATTGTCACTTTATTATTTAATACAGAAAAAACCCTGGCACAGGGAGTTTGTTTTGAGATTAAAAGCATCCTGGTAGATGCATGCGGAAGTCCCGAAGGTGAAAATGAAATGGTGCGGTTTGATGTTGGCCCGGCCCCTCTGAATGTTTCGAATCTCGTGGTGGACTGGCCAAACAATAACTGGCTGGGACTTTGCCAGGATGCCACCACCGCCGGTATTATAACTTCAATTAACAACCTGATCCAGGGATGTGGCAGCGTTGCCGAACCTGCAGGAGGTGTGCTTCCCGCGAATTCAAAAGTGTTGCTGTTAACGAGCCTCAATGTAAATACAATCCTGAATTCATTTGTGAACCTGAATGAGAATCTTATTGTAATTTTCCAATGCAATGGAAATACTTCAGGACACTTTGCTAATTATAATATCAATCCCGGGTTACGTACCCTGATAATTGAATTCACGGGTGCAGGTGGCTGCATCGATTCGGTAACATATGATCGGACACTTTTGGTCAACCAGTATGGTGTTATCGGCGGATTTACTTTTGAAAATGACGGCGCTTTCGTTGAATTCACAACAAGTGGTGTTCCCACGTATCTGAATTACGGTTGCCAGGTGCTTTCCACAGGGCTTGCCCTGAGCGGTGGACCCGATGTCGGAATTTGTCCGGGTGGTTCCGCAACAGCGACATTGAACGGTACTGCAGTTAATCTTGTAGGAAATCCATCATGGACGGGAGGTACCGGAACATTCAATCCGAATAACGCATTGTCATCCGTATATACCCCGGGTGCAGGTGAGACAGGTATAATTTACCTCACCATTTCCGGCAGCGGGAATTGCAATACTTCAATCACGGATACTGTTCGTGTGAATATCGTCAGTTCTTTACCCGCCGTAAATATAACTTCTACAGTTGGAGGATTGTTTTACTCCAGCGTTACAGACACCACTTATTTTTACAACTGGTATCCTGATGGTTCTACCACATACATTCCCGGAGCATTTAATCCTGAATTTTCACCTGCTGCTAACGGCTGTTACTATATGATTTTATCTACCGTCGGAGGATGCACCGTGCAATCAAATACATTATGCATCACCAATGTAGGAATAACAGAGACTGTTGACTCTCCCGGAATAAGTCTCTTCAATTCTCCCGGGAATGCGCCCTGGGTAAAAGTTGCGGAAACACTTTCTGCTGAACCGTTGTCTGTGACTATTACTGACGCTTACGGAAGAATTATATTCCGCGAAAAAATTCAATCAAAAGGTGCTGTTTTTGAAATGCATCCCGACTGGTCGGGTAAGGCACCGGGTATTTATTTCCTGAATATTACCAATGGATCCTGGAGTGCAGAAGCAAAAATGATGCTGGCCCATTGATGAATTTGACCCAATGAAAAATCTCAACTTCTTACTGATAATATTTTCAGTAGCAGGACTAATTTCCTGTGACCGGAAAGAAAAAGAAAAAATTTCATTTGGTGAACTTTCCAGGCTGGAAGGTAACTGGGTGATGGAAGGTGCGGAAAATCCGGAGAGTAATTTTATGCTGGAATCCTGGACCATGGTAAACGATACTCTTTTTACAGGGATAGCTTACGAAGTTGTAAATAGCGATTCAACTCTGGCGGAGACGATTCGTCTTGTTATCCGTGAGGGACAGATTTATTATATACCTTCTGTGACAGATCAGAATAAAGGGGAACCTGTTCCGTTTAAATTAACAAAGTCGGATTCGGCACATTTTGTATTTGAAAATCCGGATCATGATTTTCCGAATACTATCTCATATGAATTTCTTGGAAAGGATTCATTGATTGCTTCCATTGCAGGCAGGATAAAAGGAGAGCCAAGGTCGATGGAGTTTTATTATGAACGGAAACCCTGAAAAAAAGAGCCGCAATTAGCGGCTCTTTTTTTCAGGGTTTAGATTTTTATTCATCAATGATTAATGATTAACTCAATTCCCTTAATCATTAATCAATATTCATTATGTGTTATTCATTTTTCCATCAAAATCAGTAAGGACTCTGAAGTACATTTCCTTTCCAGGTTTGTTTGAAATCTTCCTCTTTTACGGCATCCTTTTTACCCAGATAAGTCCAGCGGATAGCACCAGTATATTTAACAAGTGCATCATTCACTTCCTTAATCGTGGTTTTATTCACATCTGTTGTGAAGGTTTCCGAATTTTTCCATGATCCTGCGAGTTCATTCAATCCAAGTATTTGTGATTGTGCCGCACTGGTTTCCTGGCCCATATAATACCTGGTAAGGAAGGATTGTTTTTTATCCAACAGCTCTTTCTCTTTAAACCCTTCTTTTTTTACTTTATTAATTTCTTCCACCATTACTTCAATAGATTGTTTTGGGTCGAGGGTGGAAATGTAAATACTGTTATAAGGATTGCTGATGCGTGTAACATTGTAAGAAGCAGCAGGTGCGTATGAAAGACTTCTTTTGGTTCTCAGTTCCACGAAAAACCGGTCGTGAAGGATGTTCATAGCCATTCTCATTGGAATTCCTTCGGCAGTACCCATTCCGGGTGCGCTCATAATACCGATCAGGTAATTGGTGGCAATATCACGATCTTCAATAAATACCCCGGGTTTGGTTATTTGTACTCTTGATTCAATGGGTGCCGGAGATCCTTTTGGTAAACCAGAAAATGCATTTCTGATTTTTGCAATGACATCTTCTTCTTTTACATTTCCTACAACAACAATAAACATACGACTCTTGCAAAGTGCTTTGGTGTAGTAATCTTTCAGGTCTTTCAGCGTAAGTTTTTCAAGAGTTTCCTGCGTGCCTTCAGGAATTTTTGAATAGCTTCTTCCGGTGAATACACTTTTCATAGCGATATTCGACAAATGCTGATCGGGATCGCTTTCGCGTTGTTTGGCTGCCGAAATCAGGTTGCCTTTCATCAGCTCAAACTCTTTGGCATCGAACGCAGGTTGTGTAACAGCTTCTGCAAAAAGATTCCAGGCGTCATTCCAGAATAGTTCTATGCAGTTCAGGGAAAGTGTTCCATAATCAAATGTGGAGCTTCCTGAAATTTCAGTTCCGGTTTTTTCACATTCAGCACTGAATATATCCTTGTTTCTTTTCAGAGTGCCGCTCTCTGCAGCAAGGCCTAATGCGAAATGTTCCATTCCCTGTTGCGCTTCGGGAACAGCTGCATTACCTCCGCGGATAAAAATTCTTACGCTAATAACTTCTTTGGGTGTCTGTCGTAAAATTACCCTGATACCATCAACAGAGACTTCCTTAGTACCGGGCCCGCCTGCAATGGCGCTGAGCGAAATTGCAATGAGGATAACTGCGGTGGATATGTGTTTCGTGAATTTCATATTAATTACATTTTTTTAAAAATCAATTTTTCAGGTATGATTCGGCATCAGTAATGCTCATCGACTTTTTCATTTCCGGTGAAACCAGCAAACCGGTAATCTTGGGTTTATTGATTACATATTTTTTCACGTATTCCAGGATATCGCTCTTTGAAACTTTTTTAAGTTGGTTCACATACGTTGTGTAATAATCAATGTTCGCAGACGCCCACCAAAAAGTGATATTGTGTACATAGGAAGAGGTGCTTTCTTTTGTTCGTATTTGTTCGATAGCAAGCAGGTTCTTTGCAGTTTCAAGTTGTTCATCAGTAAAGTAATCTTCATTTGCCCACATCTTAATATGCTCGTTAAGCTTTGCATAAGCTTCCTGGACTTTCGCCGGATTTGGTACCATAAAGATCTGGATCGGGCCAACATACTTACAGGTTGAATAAGATACACTAACCTGAAACGCCAGACCGGAGTCAATCAGATCCTTCTGGAACCTGGAGCTTTTCTGAGTAAGGATGTAAGAAAATACGTCAGCAGCATATGTTGCCGGTATATCATTCCGAGTGTCCGGACCATGTAAAGAGACCAGGATAATCGGAGTCTTAGCATTGGCATTTTCAGTAATAAACGATTCTGAAGCTGCCAGCGGCTTGAATTCAGGGATCGGGTATTTTTCGAAAATATCAAATCCGGAAGGTTTCCAGTCGCTGAAAATTGCCCTGGCGGATTCGAAAACTTCATCATGATTTACGTCACCAGCTATAACAATCATAGAGTTATTCGGATAATAATATTTTTCCTGGATAACCTTCATTTTTTCCGGCGTTGCCGAGAGAATGATCTGGTGATCACCAATGGTATTTTTACGGCTGTATAAATCTCCCCACAACTTATGGTTCATATCCTGAAGCAGCCAGAATACAGGATTGGATTCGGCACGTTGAAATTCACCATCCACGACCGGATTTTCCTTTTTCATTTCTTCCTCCAGAAATAACGGATAACGGATTGCAGAATTCATGAACTTCAGCCCATCAACTGTTTTAGAATTGCTGAGTGTGAGAAAGTAATTAACCCGCTCATTGGAAGTGGTGCCATTAAAGGTTATTCCAAGTTCGTTTATCCGGGCAAGAAACGCCTCTTGTGAAGGAAGTTCCTGGTTGGCTTTAAAAAACATATGTTCATACAGGTGAGATAGCCCGTTGTATTGGGGATCTTCTGTATAGGACCCATTGTGCACTACAATTTCAATAGTTGCAAGTGGAACGGAATTATCTTCGATGACAAGCACCTCAAGTCCGTTGCTAAGCTTTGTCATAAAGAAATTAGATGGTAATTTTTCCTGGGCTGCGATTTTTCCGCAGAATCCGGAAACAAGTACAGCAAGAATGACTAACTGCTTCATAATTAGTTGGGATATCTGAAATGGTTTGGGATCAAAAATAACTAAAAATCCCCGCTGCCCCGATCAACATTTAGATGTGACCGGGAAGCGGGGAATTATAAAAGTAATATTCTAACTAGTTCTTTCTGTAGCTCTTAGTGGTTATAAGTACAATTCCACCGGTAGCATCGCCGAATTGTGCCGGTATGCCCCCTGTAAGCACCGAAATCTCTGCAATAGCACTTTTGGGAACGGAAAAGGGACCCATCATCTTAACTCCATCTACAATGTATACCGTATTGTCACTCCTGGAGCCGCGGATATTAATCGCTCCTCCTTCTTCTTTCTGTACTACATTGGCTGATTGAGCGACAAAACCTGCAATATCCCGTGTGGGTGATTGTTCAATTTCTTCAGGCGTGAATACTTCCATAGTGATAACATTATCCTTTGAAATCAGTGGTTCCCTCCAGGGAATTATAATTGTGGGCAGGGTATTATCCGGCGACAGAACTGCATCAACGTAAGTGGCTTTTTCAGAATTAACTTCAATAGCCTGAATGGGCTGTTTCTGATAAGAGACATATGAAAATTCAAGGTCATAAGTGCCAGGAGCCAGCGGTTTAATTACATATTCGCCTTTTTCATTAGCTGTTGTTCCTTTCAGCTCACCATTAATTTTCCACGAAACCGTGGCGCCTACCAGGACCTCGCCGGTAGTTTTATCTTTTATAATTCCTCTTATTTCCCCGAACTGAGCGTGGGATTTGATTGCTGTGAGTAATAGCAACATAATGCATGTAATTGTTTTCATAGCTTTTCATTTAAATGCCAGATGAGAATATGTTATAAATTCCACACAGCGTTTGGATTATATAATGAACAAAAATTTTACTGGTTGTGTGGAATAACTCCGGGTGTTGCACCTACCTTTGGTATTCAGGGCTGACTGAAATTCTAAATGTGGCTGGTTAACAGGAAAAATTATAAAGATTCTGAGGATCACGAGTTAATTAATGCGTATCGCAGCAAGGGCGATCGCAAGGCTCTGGGTGCACTGTTCGACCGATACTCACATCTCGTTTTTGGTGTTTGTATGAAATACCTGAAAAACGAAGAAGACGCCAGGGATGCCACGATGTCGGTATATGAAAAGTTAATGGAGGATCTTCGTCGGTTCGAAGTTCAGAAGTTTAGCAGTTGGATTCACAGCGTTGCGCGGAATTATTGCCTGATGCAATTGCGAAGCAGAAGGGCAATGCTACATGTTGATAATGATGAAGGCCTTGGTTGGGACCGGATTGAAGAAGCCCATCAACCCGCTAACCAGGAGACAGCCAGCAACAGGGAAATTGAATTGCAACTTATGGAAGAAGGTATTCGAAACCTCAATGAAGAACAACGAATATGCATTGAATTATTCTACCTGAAGAATTATTGTTACCAGGATGTTGCGGAAATATCAGGGTTTAGTATGCTGGAAGTAAAAAGCTTTATACAAAACGGAAAACGTAATTTGAAAATATTTATGTTGAGGAAAAGTCATGAACACACGGGTTAACAGTTCCATCTTTAATGATACAGGTTGCATAAGGCGGGAGGAACTGCTGCGTTACCGCGACAATAAAATGTCCGGTGCTGAAAAGCATGTAGTGGAAGAACACCTTGTTGATTGCGAGCTGTGCTCTGAAGCACTTGAAGGTCTTGCGCTCGTCAAAGGAAAAGCGGTTCTTGATGAGATAAGCGGAGATATTAAGAAGCTGATACAGCCTTCAGCAGGAAATGCTCTCCGGCCCTGGCTTGCAGCGGCAACTATTGCTGGTGTAATTATACTTTCTTATGTAACCTATAAGCAGTTCAATAATCTGAATGAAGAAAGAATTGCACAGAAGGAAGAACCAAAACAATTATTACAGAACGCAGCTACAACCTCTACCGGCATATCGGTACCATCGGACAGTATCAAAACAATTACGCAGCCGGCGGAGAAGGTCTTGAATCAAACATCAGTCAACAAGGATGACGCGAAAGCAGAAGCAAATAAACCTATCGTTTTCAAGGATCAGATAGGAACTTTCAGCGCATCTCAGAAAGAGGTTGCTGCAGATGTGAATGATGCGATAAATGAGGAATCAGTTCAAATGACCGGAAGTTCCATCGCAATGCCATCCGTTGCACAAAATAACGTTGCATCGTTCTCCACTGCCGCAAAGGATGAAGGAAACCAGAATATAACCTATGTTGATAATGTTAAAATAATCGATTATAACGATTATAGCCTATTGGAATCAGCTCCTGCAGATGTTCCCCGCAGTACGCCGAGTAAATACCAGAACGATAAGAAAAAAACAGAAGCTACAGCCACCGAACAAAAACAAGGCGTTTCGGTGAAACGTAAGGCAAATTATCTTGATATGGTTGCGGATCCTGTAATACTGTTTAACAACGGCCGGTTCGAATCAGCAAACCAGGGTTTTGATGTATTGTTAAAGCAGAACAAGAACGATCAGAATGCAGCTTTTTATAAAGGCCTTTCGTTGTATAATATGAAACAATATGATCCTGCCCTGAAACTCCTCGAGCCATTGAGCAATGATAGCACTAGCCCGTTCATGCAGGAAGCACAATTTTATACAGCGAAATCATATATCTCTAACGGGAATGTCACAAAAGGGAAAAACCTGCTTGAAAATATTTCAAATTCAAATGGTTTTTATTCGAAGGATGCCCAGGAGGATATGAAAAATCTGAAATAGGTACAGATTACAGATTCTGGTCTCGACGGAATCGGATGTACAGATTACAGATTATATAACTTGTTAATCGATCTGTAATCTGTACATCCGATTCCGCGTCAATAAAGAATCTGTAAT
>JANWID010000240.1 GCA_025450095.1 Bacteroidia bacterium
AGAAGGAATCATGGTATTTACCGGTTCCGGAACACAAATAAACGCATACCAGACCGTTCAGAATCTTCCACCGGTTGCTGATTTCAGGGCTGGCGCTACTAAAATTTCCACAGGCATTCCACTCAATTTTTTTGATCAATCCTCTTACAACCCGATAAGCTGGCAGTGGAATTTTCAAGGTGGAAATCCGGGAACCAGCACAACACAACATCCAACGGGAATAATTTATAACACTCCTGGCATATATGAAGTAAGCCTTTCCGTTCAGAACGCCAATGGTTCCGATTCCATCCTGAAAACCTGCTATATTGAAGTTACTGACCCTTCGGGTATCAGTGATGAAATATCGGGAAACAAATTTTTTGTATTCCCCAATCCGGCTGTAACGTCAGTGCAAGTAATAGCTAACGTACAACAAGATGTTCCGGTGATTTTTACAGATGTTACCGGGAGAATTATTCACCAGGCAATATCAGAATCAGGATACCTGGAAACTAATGTAGCTTCATGGCCTCCCGGAATTTATTTTATAAGAAGTGCCGGGGACTTAACACAAGCAGTCAAGCTGATAATTGCTAGCCGGTAATTCCGGGATGTTGCAATTGTTTTGAAAAAAAATTCCACAAAGTTTCATCTGGCGGAGGTGCAATAATGGATACCGGTTGTTTTGTAACAGGGTGGAGGAATTGAAGCATCCGCGCATGCAGGTGGATGGAACCATCAGGGTTGCTGCGTTCCGAACCATATTTAAGATCTCCTTTTATAGGGCAATTTATGTGAGACAGTTGCACCCGGATCTGGTGATGTCTGCCAGTTAATGGATTTATTTCAATTAATGCATAACGATCCGATTTCAATAGTACACGGTATTCCAGTTCGCATTGCAACGCTCCTTTACGTGGAGCATCATAAGCTCTGGATTTATTCTTTGCTTCGTCTTTAACCAGGTAATTGATGAGATGTCCTTCGGGAGAAGCCGGAATATTTTTTACAACCGTCCAGTATGTTTTCCGGATCTGTCGTTCCTTAAACAGCTCGTTCATTCTTTCAAGTGCTTTGCTGGTGCGTGCAAATAAAACCACCCCGCTTACAGGCCGGTCGATCCGGTGAATAGTACCCAAAAATGCTTCGCCTGGTTTCTTGTATTTTACGCGAATGTATTCCCTTATCTTGTCGTTCAGGGGCTGATCACCTGTCTTATCACCCTGCACGATTTCACCTGGTCTCTTATTTACAGCAATGAGGTGGTTGTCTTCAAAAAGAATTTGTGAAAAATAAATATTCATTATTCAAAAGATAATTTGAGGAAATGGGAGAATGAGAGAATTGGAGAATTTCTAAAAATTGATCATAATAAATCCATCATAATAGATCATAATAATCATAACAAATCCATCAATCAATATTGTTCCTTCTCATTCGGGAAATCCTGTTTTTTGACATCCCGGATATATGATTGTGTGGCTTTCAGGATAACCTCATATAAGTCAGCATAACGCCGGAGAAAACGCGGATTAAATTCCTTATTGATTCCAAGCATATCGTGTAAAACCAGCACCTGGCCATCGACACCTCCGCCGGCTCCGATCCCAATAATGGGTATTTTCACCTGGCTGGCAACTTTTTTGGCAAGCAACGCCGGAATTTTTTCAAGGACGATTGCAAAACATCCGGTAGCTTCCAGAAGTAAAGCATCTTCAATGAGCCGTTGCGCTTCCGCTTCTTCCTTTGCACGCACAACGTATGTTCCAAATTTGTAAATCGATTGGGGTGTGAGTCCCAGGTGTCCCATCACAGGAACACCAGCTGAAAGTATCCTGCTTATGGAGTCACACACTTCCTTTCCACCTTCCAGCTTTACAGCATGTGCTCCGGCTTCTTTCATGATCCTGATCGCCGAAATCAGTGCCTCCTTGGAATTGCCCTGGTAGGATCCAAAGGGAAGGTCCACCACTACAAGAGCACGCTTCACAGCACGTACTACAGATGCAGCATGATAAATCATTTCATTTAGTGTGATGGGGAGCGTAGTTTCATGTCCCGCCATTACATTGGAAGCCGAATCCCCGACCAGTAAAACATCAATAGCAGCATCATCCAGGATTCTGGCTGTGGAAAAATCGTATGCAGTAAGCATGGTTATTTTTTCTCCACGACGCTTCATTTCCTGTAGCGTATGTGTAGTGACTTTTTTTATTTCAGTTTGAACAGACATGATTGTTTCAGGATTGGAAATAATCCGGATTCCTGGAGCTGACTTCAGTAAAATAAGGGTCAGCTTAAGCGGGAATTTTCAGTCTTCCGGTAATTTAAAAATATTGGATTCCTTTTTCGTATTTTCATTGGTCCCGGTGGATCCTGTGTCGGGTTTCGTTTTAACCGAGCCCTTTGGAGAAGATTTATCATTCCCGTTTTTTGCTTTGAGATCTTTCAGCTCCTGTTCCAGACGGGTATTCTTTTCTTTTTCGGCTTTGAGCGATTTAGAAAGCACAATAATCAGATCAGCGTTTTCATTGCCACCGGCAAGTTCCTTATATTTCATAAGATCCGCATTCACTTTTACAAGTGAATCGAGCGACTTATCTTTTTTTGCCAGATCTTCCTGTTGACGCTTAACCTGTTTTTCTAAATTCCGGATGGTAACATCCTTCTCCTGATCGCCACTGTTCATTGCAGAAATCGTTTTATTCAGAGCATCGTTTTCCTCAGTGAGTGTATTGATTTGTGTTTTCAGGCGAATAATGGATTCCGTTAACTCAATGATATCCGGACCTGCTGAAACCTGGTTTGTACCTGGATCGGGAGTAACAGCTGAAGTACCGGTTACCTCCTGGGATGTCTTTGTAAAAACATACATAAAATCCACCTTACAACGTGATGAAGGGCCAACGATAAGTCCCATTTTTCCTTCTTTGTACGATGGCTCGGAAAACGATTGAATGAAGTTGTGATTTATATAAATATCATAATTGCGATCGAGGTTGCGAACTTCTACCATATTCGAAAAATTCGGTTCATTGAGATGCATGCATTTGATCCATCCACCGGATTTGGAATTCCCGGTCAGGTACTTGTAAACCCCATTAACAATCTGCCGGATTCGGAATTCTTTGTTTTTATTTATTTCAAACAGAAATCCGCCTTCACCTTCAGGCTGCATCATGAACAGGAAACCACCAAAAGATTCTTCCCCCGCTGTCTTATCAAGTTTAATAGATACAATCGCTCTGAAATTATTGAATGATTCCTCAAAATTTGCAATGATTGCAAAAGGAGCTGCTGCCGATTTCCGCTGTAATATATATTCACCATCCTGAACGATGAATAAATTTTCAGCATTAGCCATAGTGGTCCAGTACGAATTGATGCTGTCGAAATTCTCACTTATTGATAGCTTGTCAAAACGTTCTTTGATCAGCTGGGCATCAGAAAAAAAGGGGGCGAAAATCAGGATTATTAAAAAGGATGCCGGAATGTGCAAGAATCTCAAATCTGATTTTTTCAAGGTTTTACCGGATAATGATTCAAAGGTATAAATTTATGTCATTGTGAAATTCCTTTGTAGTATTTTTGTTGTATGAATTACAAAAAATTGCTTTCTACCGGGTTGATGTCCAGCCTTTTGTTATTGTCAGCTTGTGATAATGATATAGATCTGACCGCTCCGTACCGCGAGATCGGGGTTATTTACGGATTAATAAATCCAGCAGATTCCATTCATGTGGTCCGGATTCAAAAAGCATTTTTAGGAGATGGAAATGCCAACCAGATGGCACAGGTTCCCGATTCTACATACTACCCCGACATCCTGGATGTACAAATGCAGCGTATTCTGAATGGCGAAGTTGTTGGCACATTTCCACTGACACGATTCATTGGTGACGACAAAGAGCCTGGTGATTTCCCGGTAGCACCTAATATTCTTTATAAATCCGGACAGCAATTTCTTTTCCGTAACAGCGAATACAGAATTGTTGTAAAGAACCGGGAAACAGGTTATGAATTTTCAGCAACAACCCCCATAGTGGATAGCCTGAGAATCAGCAAACCTTCCAGGAGTCCTAATTCCTACATTCAATTCTCTTATCCTGAATTCCCATACAGGGTTGAATATCTTTCAGCATATAATGGTAAAATTACCACGATGACAATCCGGTTCCGCTATACTGAAGAAGTAGTGGGTAGCGGAATACCTGGAGTTGCAAAATATATTGACTGGAGATTTCTGCCAGTTGAAATCGAAAATCCGGAACAACAGGAGACTATTTTTATTGAGATCGAAGGACAGGACTTTTATGAGTTTGTCGGAGAAACCATCCCTGTCATTCCCAACGTAATCAGGTACAATCCCAAACTCGACTTTATTTTTGAAACGGGAGCAGAAGTGCTGGCAAATTATGTTGAAATTAACCAGTCTAATTCGAGCATATCCACCACAATCCCGTATTATTCAAATGTAGTAGGCGGGACCGGAATATTCTCCAGCAGATATCTTCAGACGGTTCCCGATAAACTACTTGATATACCTTCAAAAGACCTGCTCATTCACGGGGAATTTACTTCGGATCTCGGTTTTCAATAACCGGTTTTTGTGTCTTTTTGGCAGATTTATTTATTGGATTTTCAGCCATTTTCAGAGGAAGTGTCATAATTTCCTGAATCTTGTCATGGCATAATGATTGACAAAGAAGCAACGTAATAAAACAAAAATTATAAACCAATGAGAAAAGTTATCGGAATCGATCTTGGAACTACCAATTCCTGTGTTGCCGTTATGGAGGGCAATGAGCCCGTTGTTATACCAAACAGCGAAGGTCGCAGAACAACACCATCAATAGTTGCATTTATAAAGGACGGTGAGCGTAAAGTCGGTGACCCTGCAAAACGCCAGGCCATTACCAATCCAAAACATACCATTTACTCTATTAAAAGGTTTATGGGTGAAACATTTGACAAGGTTACTGCCGAAGTGGCACGGGTTCCTTATGTTGTTACTAAGGGTGATAATAATACAGCCCGTGTTAAAATAGATGACCGTACCTATACACCACAGGAAATTTCAGCCATGATACTTCAGAAAATGAAGAAAACAGCTGAAGACTACCTCGGACATGAAGTATCAGAAGCAGTTGTTACTGTGCCTGCATATTTCAATGACTCCCAGCGACAGGCAACCAAAGAAGCCGGTGAGATTGCCGGGCTGAAAGTGCTCCGGATCATTAACGAACCTACTGCAGCTGCACTGGCTTATGGTTTGGATAAAAAGCATGTCAATACCAAAGTTGCTGTGTTTGACCTTGGAGGAGGAACCTTTGATATTTCCATTCTTGAGCTCGGTGATGGTGTATTTGAAGTGAAGTCCACAAACGGTGATACCCACCTTGGTGGTGATGATTTCGACCATGTGGTAATCGATTGGCTTGCTGAAGAATTTAAAAAGGACGAAGGCCTGGATCTACGTAAAGATCCTATGGCTATGCAACGGTTAAAGGAAGCAGCTGAAAAAGCAAAAATTGAACTTTCGAGCTCCACTCAAACTGAAATCAACCTTCCTTATATTATGCCGGTTGATGGAATTCCAAAACACCTGGTAAAAACACTTACACGTTCTAAATTCGAACAGCTTGCAGATTCACTTATCCAGCGAACGCTCGAGCCATGCAAGAAAGCATTATCCGACGCGAAAATTTCTGCTTCTGAAATAAATGAAGTAATACTCGTAGGTGGTTCTACGCGTATCCCCGCTATCCAGGATCTTGTAGAGAAATTTTTTGGTAAGAAACCTTCCAAGGGTGTTAATCCTGATGAAGTAGTTGCAGTTGGTGCAGCTATCCAGGGTGCGGTTCTTACCGGCGAGGTTAAAGATGTATTGCTGCTTGATGTAACTCCGTTATCGCTGGGTATCGAAACCCTCGGAGGTGTTTCAACAAGGCTGATAGAAGCCAATACAACGATTCCTACCCGTAA
>JANWID010000241.1 GCA_025450095.1 Bacteroidia bacterium
CAAACCGGCGGCGCTCGAGATCATTTTCACATATAACCCTCCGGAGATGGTATCGATTTCAAGGCTGTTCTGTTGTGATATCTGGTAGAATATCTTGATAACACCGAAGATCGTTCCCAGGAAACCAAACATGGGTGCTATACCGGCGATGGTTCCCAGGAAACTGAGATTTTTTTCCATCTTATAAATTTCCAGCTTACCCTGGTTTTCAATTGCGGCTTCAATTTCACGAATAGGTTTGCCAAGACGTGCAAGTCCTTTTTCAATCATACGGGCAATTGGATTATCGGTGGCCTTGCAAAAACTTCTCGCGGCAGCGACATTTCCCGCATGCACCTGGTCGCGGATCTGATTCATGAAATTCTGATCCAGCTGGCTGAACTTAATGATGACGAATAGGCGTTCGAAAAAAATGTACACCGCCAGCACACTCAGAATGGCAATCGGTATCAGGATGGGACCGCCTTTTTCAGCGAGTTCCCATAACGTAAGTGATTTTTCGACAGGAGCTCCCGCCGCTGCCAGCGAATCGGTTGCGGCAGTAGTAATTTGAAGTAACAGACCCATTAGAATGATTTTCGGATTTTTATTGTTTCAGAGGGTAAAAATAATTCTATCAGGGGTTGCAGGGTTTATAATACGTTAGTATTGTTAACAGGAATTTGTTAATATGTATCAACGCCAGGTAGCGTGATATAGTGCCCGGGAAAAAAGAAATACGTTGTTCAATCTTACACCGGATGGGATTCCATTGCGGGTACTGAAATATTTTTCCGGTGAGGCTCATGCGGTTGCCATCCTAATGTTCCCAACAAAACAAAAAATCCGATTATGTAGGCAATAATTATATGCCAGCCACTCTTCACCCAACTACCTACGGATTTTGCTTCCGGATACATATTTGAAATGGCAACACCGGCTGAAGAGCCGAACCAAATCATGGAACCTCCGAATCCTACACTATAAGCCAGCATTCCCCAGTCGTAACCACCCTGTTCCAAAGCAAGTTTGGTGAGGGGAATATTATCGAAAACCGAACTGACAAAGCCGAGTACAAACGCTGTCTGCCATGATGCTGGTGGTAATTTTTCTACCGGCATCATCGATGCGCACAATACCAGCGAAAGCAGGAATATGCTGCCACGTAATGCTTCTGGCAAAATTTTCCATGGTACCGGGCGAAGCAATGCGCCTATTAAGATCGCAGCCCAGACCCCTACAGCAGGAAAATCAAGAAACACATTTGCTAAAATAGCACCCACCAGGATCATGAAAGCAATGATCAGCTTTCCAAAATCAAAATCAACATGACCTTTAAATTCTTTGACAATAGGTTGGTAGCGCTGCTGCTGCTTTGACGCAAAAAATCCGAAAATCAGTAATGCTGTGATTGCCGCAACAAATCCATGCAATACGTTAACGGCAGCTACACCATCTATCCACATCATCGTAGTAGTGGTATCGCCAACCACACTACCGGATCCTCCTGCGTTACTGGCTGCAACAATTGCTGCTATAAAACCAATATGAACTTTCCCTTTATAAACAACATGTGCAATTGCACCACCAATCATCGCAGCTGCAATGTTATCCAGGAAAGAAGAAATTACAGCGATCATTACCAGGAGTAAAAAACCACCCTTCCAATCATCAGGCAGATAGTGAGGTAATTTTTTCGGTATACCGCTTTGTTCAAAATGATCAGCGAGTATTGCAAAACCAGTAAGCAATCCCAAAAGATTCAACAGTATATTCCATTCACCTTCTTTTTCAGCAGAGCCTGCAATGTGTTCCACAATTGAAAAATCCGTAAAGACTTCTTTGAAAATAAGAATAGCTACCAGGCCTGTTAAGGCAACTTTCATGGTATGGTGATGAAAAAGTGCAACACACGCCAACGTAGCTCCGAAGAGAATGAACTCAACAGGAATTCCTAAAAAATCAATGCCTCCCCCGGTGGAACTTATCGTGGAAATAATTACCTGAAGAAGTGACGTCATATGCTGGTTCTTGACAACAGTACACTGGTTGTGGGGAAAGCGAAATCGGAATTGTTATTCCTTACAATTTCCATGATCCGGAAATTGATTTCTTCTTTTACCTCCATATACTCATCGCCATCAGCAGTCCTTACAAAATAAACAACCAACAATCCGATGGCGCTGTTTCCAAAGGTATCAAAATTTACAGAAGAACCTTCACGAATTTTTGGATGTGAATCGAGCAGCTGTTTTAATTGAGAAATGATATTCTTCAGATCTGCAGTCGTGGTGGAATAGATTAACCCAAGTTCCTGGCGACATCTCCAGAATGTTCTTTCCGTAATATTTTCCGTTTCGGCATCAACCATTTTCTTATTGGGTACCGTGACCAGGCTCTTATCGAGGGTGCGGATGCGTGTACTGCGCAGACCGATCTTTTCAACATGTCCTGAAATGACACCAATTTTAACATGATCGCCTACGATGAATGGTTTATCAAGAAAAATGGTAAAGGAACCAAATAAATTTTCGAGTGATTCTTTTGCCGCGAGCGCAACAGCAAGTCCGCCGATACCCAGTCCGCCGATGAGAGTAACGATGTTAACGCGGAATACCGCTGCCAGGATAAAAAAGAAGCTGATAACAACAATGAAAATTTTCAAAGCGTCTTTAAAGAACGGGATCAGCTGATCATCGACCCGTGATTCAGTTTTAGACGCACGGTATACCATGATAAGCCCGAAAAAATCAACCACGCGAAGAAAATACCATGTGATTGAAAAGATCAGCAGGATCTGGTAAAGTCTCCAGATCACCATACGTACTCCGAATTTATCCTCCGGAGCTACCTTCCATTCTTCGGGGAAAGTGAAATAATTAAATGCAACATATCCGATGATGAGCAAAAAGAAAAAAGAGAATGGTTTTTTCAGCAGGTCATGAAACTCCTGCATGGTAACATTTCCGGAATATCTTTTTATGAACCGGTATACTAATGCGGTAAATAATTTAGAGAAGATTTGTTTGAAAATAAATCCTACCAGAATAATTCCTGCCAGCCACAAATAATTTTCTACAGGGTTACCCAGAAAAGTCCGATGCAAAAATTCCGGTGACATATAGCTGAATGCAGATTATAGTTTTTCTAATGCGATGGTGAAGGATGTTTCCGCAATCCTTGTTTTATCAGCATGTTTGCGGTGCACTGCCTGAAGCGCATCAGCAATAGTTATGGAAACATCTTCGAATATATTCTTATCAGTAACTGCTTTATCGCCGGTGATAAGGAATGCGAACACACGGGCCATTCCACAATTGGAAATAAAATCCGGAATGAGTGAAACCTGTAAGTCGGTATACGTACCTGTTGGTCCGAAGAAAATTTCAGTATCGTCGAAAGGAACATTAGCGCCACAGGAAATAACTTCGAGACCATTTTCAATCAGCGAGTCAACCTGGTCGCGGTTCACAAGTCGTGAAGCTGCTGCAGGAATAAAAATTTCGGCACCACTCGTCCAGATTTTTTTCATTTCTTCTTTTGAAAGCATACCAGGATCAGAAAGTCGATTGCCATCACGTTGAAGAAATAAATACGTGATTTCTTCAAAGGTAAATCCCTGTTCGTTGATCAGTCCGCCATCGCGATCGATAATACCCGTAATTACTGCTCCTGACTGTGCAAGATAATAACCGGCTGCGGCACCAACATTTCCCCATCCTTGTATGATCGCTCTTTTACCTTTCAGATCGCCGCCAAAAATTTTATAATAATGACGCACCGATTCACTCACGCCAAAACCGGTAATCATATCGGCGACCGTATATGTTTTATTTCCCAGGGGAGCGAAGTTTGAATCGGAAACGGGAAGAATAACACCTTTCTGCAATCTACCAATTTTATCTTTTTTCAAAGATTCATTTCCTCCCAGGTGACCATTCACCACACCTTCCTGCGGATGCAATAATCCGTAACGGGAAGTTATGTCGATCACATCATGGATCTCATCAACATTCAGATCGCCACCGGTGCCATAATAGTTTTTCAGCATTGGATTTACTGCACGAAACCATCGTTCCAGCACGCCCTTTTTACGAGGATCGGCAGGATCAAAGTTGATCCCTGATTTCGCTCCACCAATCTGTGGGCCGGCAACTGTGAATTTGATCTCCATCGTTTTCGCAAGAGATGTAACCTCATGCTTATCAAGTCCTTTACGCATTCTCGTTCCGCCTCCTGCCGCACCTCCCCTAAGGGAATTTATCACAACCCATCCTTCCGCTTCAGTCTCCGTATCTTTCCATTCAAACACAATTTCAGGGCGTTTTTCTTCAAATTTTTTCAGATCTTCCAGCATACCGTTTTTAAAAGAGGTGCAAAGATAAGAAAGGTAAGTTTGCAGTTGGCAGTTGGCAGTTAACAGTCAGTAGTCGCTAGTCAGCAGTTGGCAGTCAGCAGTAGGCAGAGGTTAAAATGATTGTCGAAAATCCGTTTTTGTGATACTGATAAGCGCAGTTTCATTTGGTAGTTACTGCTTGCATGATGCGATCCCTCACTTCGCCCAGAAGTTGACCTGCGGTAACTTCAGGACTTCGTTCGGGATGACGGCTTGAATTGATATAAGAGCGGGCGGGGATGCGGCATCGTCAACACTGTAGAAATCATTCACAACATCCGCATCCCCGCCCGCATTTCCCCCGTAATGCGTCGTCATCCCGAACGTAGTGAGGGATCGCTTCAGATTAGTACAATGCAAAAGTGTACGAATCCGTAATCTGTACATCCGATTCCGCAGCGACCTGAATCTGTAATCCGTACCTTTATTAAAAGCGATATCCCACCATTAATCCCAATTCAATTGCAACAGCTTCCTCCAGGAACTCAAACGGACCGGCATCCTGATGATCGGGATATTTTGTATTAGAACCATAAATTCCTGCTCCCGCGTTAAACGATAGGTTAAGCTTCTTACTGACCTGGTAATTTAACCCGTTTTTTACCAGTAATGCGTAGTAACTTCCCATTTCTTTTCTGTAATTGCCGGTTTGGTAATAAGGTATATTGTTATCGTTCAGCAGATAATTGAATATACCATATTCAAAGGACGGTC
>JANWID010000242.1 GCA_025450095.1 Bacteroidia bacterium
GTCCGGCACCATCTGCTTTCACACCTGGTGAGCGGAAAAACATATCGAATACCTTGTTGAGATTTTCCTTACTGATGCCAATTCCGTTATCCTTGAAAGTCATGATTGCTTTTTCGCTGTCAATCTCAATATGAATATCGAGAGCAGGATGTAACTCATGAGTATGCTGGTACTTTATGGCATTAGAAATAAGGTTATTGAAAATTACCTGCAACTGACGGCTGTCGCTGTAAAACGGCAGGTAACTTTCAATAGTAGTCTTAATTGCAAGCCGGTGTGCACCTTCCAGCCCCCGCATATTTGTCTGAGATTCGGTAATGATGGATTTAAAGTCGATTTCTGAAATCTTAACTTTAAACCTGGTGCTCCGGGTAATATCAATCATAGTAAGTTATTGTAATATGTAAGTCGTCTGGGTGGCATTCCGGCCAATAAAATTTTCACTCACCTGCATGCTATAAGCGTACATGCCTATGTAACCAGCCTCCGGGAAAGGAACAATGGAAAAATTAATTGTGTAGGAATTCATTTCCACTGTAACGTCCATTGGTTTGTGGCTAAGTGCCGTGTGAAACATTTCAGGATAACGGTTGATCACTTCTCCGGGAACTCTTTCATTGATCCTGCATTTCCAGAATTTCATTAATGGAAGGGCGGGTACGTTGGCATACACTAATCGGTTTTCCAGGTCAAACCTGAAAACCGGGAATAAATTTTCGTCGGTCGTTTGTTTTGTTTCGTGATTCATCTGTATTTCTCTTTTATAGTCTGATTCATGGAAACGGTTTCATTCTTTTTAAGATGCAGCCTGTGTTGTGGTTTCCTTTCGGATGTAAGAAATGATCACATTTTACCGTAAGTAATTCAAAATGGGAAACCGGCCTTCTGAAAATCAGCTTTTTGTATTATTGTCAGGTTGAAATCGTCATTTGAATGCTGTAAGGAAATGCATCATTTTAGCCATATTCGGCCTGTATTTTTCATTGCCGGGGAACAAATCAGGCTGGTAAACAAAAGGGAAGTAGTCTTGTTTCAAACATTAGCATTGCGCGATTGTGTAATTTTGCATCCGTAAAAAAAATATCATAAATAATTTCAAAAACATGCCTTACCCAGAACAACTTTGCGCCCCCATGCGTGCCGATTTAATTACAGCCGGTTTTGAAGAGCTGAAAACACCCGAACAGGTTGATGAAAATATCCCTGGAAAGGAAGGTTCAGTACTGTTGGTGATTAATTCCGTTTGCGGTTGCGCAGCCGGCACTGCCCGCCCCGGCGTAAAACTTTCTCTACAAAAAAGTGCCAGGAAGCCTTCGAAAATGGTTACCGTTTTTGCCGGGCAGGATATCGAAGCTACCAGCCAGGCACGTAAATACACACTGCCCTATCCTCCTTCGTCGCCCAGCATTGCATTGTTCCGCGATGGAAAGCTGGTGCATTTCGTGGAACGCCATCATATAGAAGGTCGTTCTGCAGAAATGATCGCCGAAAATCTTGCAGCAGCGTATGAGGAATTTTGCTGATTACAGCTATTAAAACAAAAAAGCCCGGCAGTTTAAACCCGGGCTTTTTTTATGGAACCAGATGCAGAAATCCGGTCCGCTTCAGCAGGACAGTTGTATTGCAACAAGGTACCTTCAATGAGCCCATGAACTTTCTTTTTCAGAGCATCCAGGTCGTTATCGGTCATCCCCGCTGTCTCGATCGGCTCATGAATGTGAACACGGGAAACACCGGGTGAACCACCGGTTTTTTTTCGTTCTCCATCCGGCAACAGCCACCAGTTATCAATAAATACTACTGGTACTATGGGCACCTGCTTTTCAATGGCAAGTTTGAATGCTCCATTTTTAAGTCGGCCCAGCCGGGGTGCACTCGCTGGAATTGTAGCTTCCGGAAAAATGGCTATGCTGATTTTTTTATCCAAATCGGAACCCGCTCGCATGAATGCACGGTGTGAACCAATGATACTGCCCCGATCCACCAGGATGTTCATGCGATTAAAAAATATATTGAAAAACGGAACTTTTTTCAGTTCTGCTTTCCCCATGAAATGAAAATAATCGGGAAAGACAATATAAGTCAGAATGATGTCGAGAAATGAAGTATGATTGGGACAAATGATGAAAGGCTTTGATGCATCCATAACCGGTGAATGCATTATTTTACATCGGATGCCCACATCATAGATCAGCATTTTGGCCCAGACTCTTTTAAGCCAGAATACTTTAGGAAACCATTTTTCGCGGGTTAACAGAATGCTGAATAAAGGGAAGAAAAAAATAAAAGTGAGGATGCCATTCAGGAAAAACAATACTCTCCAGATTTTCCTAAGCACCAGCCTGAAAAAATTCATCGTGCGAAATTAGGCAATTTTTGTAATTTCGGCCATCATGGAAACAGTTGTAAGTGGTATACGGTCAACAGGAAACCTGCATTTGGGAAACTATTTTGGCGCAATGCAGAATTTTCTGAAAATGCAACACGAATACCGTTGTTTTTTTTTTATTGCAGACTATCATTCACTCACCACGCATCCTACTCCCGGTGATCTGAAAAAATCGGTACGCCAGGTTTTGATAGAATACCTCGCTTGTGGTATTGATCCGGAGATAAGTACCATTTATGTGCAGAGTGATCTGCCCGAAACTGCAGAACTTTATTTACTGCTTAATATGAACGCTTACGTAGGTGAGCTGGAAAGATGTACTTCATTCAAGGAAAAAATCCGCAGACAACCCGACAATATCAATGCAGGCCTTCTCACCTATCCCACGTTAATGGCTGCCGATATTCTCATCCATAAAGCAGTGAAAGTTCCGGTGGGTAAAGACCAGGAACAACACCTGGAAATGGCAAGAACTTTCGCAAATCGTTTCAACAGACTTTATAATACAGAAACTTTTCCGGAACCCTATGCATTTAATTTCGGAAGTCAGCTTGTTAAAGTTCCCGGACTCGATGGCTCAGGGAAAATGGGGAAGTCGGAAGGTGAAGGAAATGCTGTTTTCCTGTCTGATCCTCCCGATGCGATTCGTAAAAAAGTTATGCGCGCAGTTACCGATTCAGGTCCAACGCAGCCGAACCAACAAAAACCGGAAGCCATCACCAATATTTTTACATTAATGCAGCTTGTTTCGGAACCAGGTACCTATGATTTTTTCAATGACCAGTATAACAACTGTACAATACGGTATGGGGATATGAAAAAACAACTTGCCGAGGATATCATCCGGTTCAATGCACCCATTTATGAAAAAATACTTTCCATAGGGAGCGATACCGTTTTTCTGAATAAGGTGATGGCAATGGGAAAGCAAAAAGCGCTCGAAAGCGGTGGAAAAACACTCAAGGAAGTCCGCAACATAATCGGCTTCCGTTGAGGTACGGATTACAGATCCTATGACAACACGGAACAGGATGTACAGATTACAGATATATTTTCATGAAATTCAATCTGTAATCTGTACATCCGATTCCGCCGAGACTTTGAATCCGTAATCCGTACCTTTTTTCTAACTTTGCACCCCCAAAGAAAACGAATGGGCATTGTTCTGACGCATCCCAACTCCTCCCCCATTGTTGCCAGACTAACTGATTTTGCGCAGCTTACGAAAATGCGGCTGGCATTTCTGGTGGTTTTTTCCGCTGCAATGGCTTACCTGATTGGTACAAATGGAAATCCTGACTGGATAAAACTTTTACTACTGGTTACCGGCGGTTTCCTGGTTACCGGATCTGCAAATGCCTTTAACCAGGTAATTGAAAAAGATCTGGATAAACTGATGGACCGCACACTTTCGCGACCACTTCCCGATGCCCGGATGAAGACCCGCGAAGCTATACTGATAGCTGCTGCATGTGGAATTACAGGTTTATTCATTCTTACCCGGTACATGAACCTTGCAAGTGGTATACTTGGACTTTTTGCATTGGTTAGTTATACATTAATGTATACACCGCTGAAGCGAGTAACTCCGTTCGCGGTATTTGTAGGAGCCTTCCCTGGTGCGATTCCTCCTCTTCTCGGTTATGTAGCTGCTACCAACACATTCGCTACAGAAGCCTGGTTATTATTCTCCATCCAGTTCCTTTGGCAGTTCCCGCATTTCTGGGCCATTGCCTGGGTTATGGATGATGATTATCGTAAAGCCGGATTTGAATTACTGCCATCAAAAGGGGGTCGTGATAAATCATCGGCATTCCAGACTTTCGTTTACACGTTCAGCCTGATTCCGCTTGGGATGTTGCCCTGGTTTTTTAATCTTTCAGGAACCATCTCTATGATCACGCTCGTGATTGCCGGCATGTTCTTTACATACCAGGCCTGGAGGTTATATAAAGAATGTTCAGTTACAAGAGCCCGCCAGCTTATGTTTGGCTCTTTCATTTACCTGCCCGTGGTTCAGATAGCCATGGTGCTCGATCAAATAAAATAAAATATGACTGCTACAGCTTCAGTGAACGAACAGCGAACATTTACCGGGATACCCACACTAAAAGTTTTGTTATGGCTGTCGATAGTCAGCATGATCATGATGTTTGCCGGGCTTACCAGCGGATATATTGTACGCCAGGCTGATGGTAACTGGCTGCAGTTTGAGCTTCCCGAAATTTTTTATTTCTCAACAGCTGCAATCATTCTGAGTAGCATCAGTATGCAGTGGGCACTTCAGTCAGTAAAAAAAGATAACATACCCAACCTGCGCATTGGGCTGATGGTTACACTGGGACTTGGACTTGTTTTCGCATTTGCCCAGTTCATGGCATGGAGCCGGTTGGTGGATATGGGAGTTTATTTCATTGGTAATCCTTCAGGTTCATTTTTATATGTCCTTACCGGCCTGCATCTGGCTCACCTGGCAGGAGGAATAATAGCTTTGATGACAATCACAACCCGGTCTATCCAGGGCAGATATCACTCGGGTAATTACCTCGGAGTACGTCTTTGTACCACATATTGGCATTTTCTCGACGGCTTGTGGGTGTATCTCTTCATTTTCCTGATTATTACCCGTTAAAATTCAGGGATTTATTTAGATTTAATCCAGTTAATTATTTTTTGCGGCAACATTAAAAAAACTCTTTATTTTGCACCCTGAAAGCGGCCTGCTTTCTTAAACGTAATTAAACAATCTACAAATCATAATATGGCCGAGGCTACTACGGAAAATAAGCCCAAAAAGAACGTCTGGGGAGGTGGAATTTCTCCTTTCAATGTGAGCTGGGGAAAAATATATATGTGGTTTTTCCTGGTTTCCGACGCTTTCACATTTTCATCCCTGATTATTTCCTATGGTGTAATGCGTCACCGGTTTACCGAGATCTGGCCAAGAGCCAATGACGTGTTTACACATTTTCCGTTCATTCACGGACATGTGCCGCTGGCTTATGTGGGTCTGATGACGTTCATCCTGATCATGAGTTCTGTTACCATGGTGCTTGCAGTGGATGCAGGTCACCAACGGAAAAATAAATCGGTTGCAATCTGGATGTTTTTCACCATTATCGGGGGATTCATGTTCCTGGGTTCACAGGCCTGGGAGTGGTACCATTTCATTCACGGAACCGATCATGGTGCATATGTAATGCCCGATACGCGTGTTGCCCGTTTCGCGGTCGATCATAAAACCCATGAACTTGATATGAATACGTTGATCCTTGCCGGAGGACAGACTGTAACCGGTGCGGAAGCTGAAGCTATCAAAGCGAAGTCGGAATTGTTTCATGGTGCTAACCTTACAAAAAACGAATATGGTCACCCGTTATTCGGAGATTTCTTTTTCTTTATCACCGGGTTCCACGGCTTCCACGTATTTTCAGGGGTAATGATTAACATCGTTATTTTTATAAATGTTCTGAACGGAGTTTATGTGCGGCGAGGCCATTATGAACAGGTTGAAAAGACCGGTCTCTACTGGCACTTCGTAGATCTAGTATGGGTATTCGTATTCACATTCTTCTATCTGGTTTAATAATCCGAAAAATAAATTATGGCCGAGCATCATCCCAACCAA
>JANWID010000243.1 GCA_025450095.1 Bacteroidia bacterium
CAGTCCAGGGTCCGCTTGCTGATGTGCCCGACTGCCAATGAATTGTTCCGACAGAACCGGATGCTATAGTATAGGTAAGATTGGTATTGCAACTTCCGGTCAGAGGACCACTAATGTTTTTAGCTACCGGATTCACTACAGTGGCTGCAACGATATTTACCAGGTAATCTTCTGTTTCACCGAATTCATAGGTTCCGCATGGTGAAGGCACAGGTTCATCGAAATGAGTGATGACACGCATACCGGTTATACCAACTGTTGCGCATCCGGGAACTAAAATGTTTCCGTTGATAATAGTTCCTGCAGGTTGCACTGTAGTCAGTGGTGAAAGAAATGCCAGTTCACCTGCATCGGTATAAGATCCGTTTTGATTAAAATCGATATAAACCGAAACATAATCACCATATGCTGTAGATCCGCATTGCCCGGCTTTCACACTAATAGGATGCGATTGCGACTGTGTGATATTTGGAATATTAGTAAATCCAATATAATTACTGTACCGGTTTTGAACAGACCCGGCACCCGGTCCTACAGTTGAACATGTAGAGTTATTATTCAGTGTACCCAATGTTACATTCAATATATCTTCGTCAGCGGAGGACGTGGCATTGCTTGTACAATAACATGGGAACTCTATTATTTGAATCGATGCAGTATTGGTCGATTGACCGCTGTTAGTACAAGTAACTCTCAGCCTGTACCAGGTAGATGCAGATATCGATGTAGTGTGAGTGGAACTGGTAGCGCTTGCTATGTTGCTCCATGTACTGTTATCGGGCGATGATTGCCATTGGTAAGTAAGATTCGAAAAGTTAAGCGGGTTCTGCAGGCTAAGTGTAAATGATTGCCCGGTACAAACAAATGTCAATGTAGAAGTTATTGCCCCTGGTGAAGGCGTTCCGCTACATGCGGGTGCCGCTGGTGGTGTGAAACGATACAATCTTCCATTTCCAGGCCATGAAGTATTATTATTATTTGCTGTTGAAGTAGAAGTGGTATTACTCGAAGCAGTGACTGAATGAAAACTTGCCGGTGTAGCAACATTTCCCCTGATACCAATTGAAGCGGATGAAGTACCTGAACTCAATCCGCTACCATACCGGAATTCAATTACATTATTATTTTCATACAACCAGATCTGGAAAGTAGTACCCGGAGACTGAAGAATACCTGTATTCCGGGGAGCACGAACAAACCATTCCACAATTCGGATCCTGTTGGGTGATGAATTTTTCAATACTGTGGTTACTTCGCCATTTCCCAAAAGTGGAGGAATATTCATATCATCCCACCACGGAAATAATTTTGGACGGTTGGTAGTGTTAACAATATCATTTGAGAATTGAGCAACAGTTCCGGTTCCTAATTTTAGAAAACCATCAGGTGTTACTGCAAACTGCGTATACACAGTTCCCTCAAATGAAAAGTTGAAACCGATATTCTGGTTGCTACATGGGTCATCATCTTCACCAAGACCCAAAAGTTGTGTAGCACCACTCATACCATCGAGTGATTGACCTGATTGAGTAGAGAAAGTGTAAGTGGAAGCTTGTTGAGCAAACAAAGTGTTGATGCTTGTTCCGCATAAGATGAACATGCAAAGAACCGCCATCCATAACCATTTGTGATAAGTTTGTAGTAAAGATTTCGTTTCCATTATTGTGATTTAATTAAGGGTTTTTCTGTATAACAGTTTCTGTTGGTAAGATGGTATGATCCGGAAATCGCAGTTGAAAGAAAGCTCAGACAGCTAGGGAATTTTCTGGTAAATCCGATGGATGTGCCTCCAAAGCATATAATGCTTTCTTCAGTACATTTAATGAATTAGCCGGGTAAAAGCTCCGCGCAGTGATTGGTGTGTTTTCTGTCCCGTCATGCGGGAATCCATCGCTAACATTTGCGTTACAATCAGAAATCACAATAAATTTTGTATAGTCATTCCATATTCCCTGGTTACCGGAATCAAACCTGGAAATGTCGGCTGCTTGTGTGGTTATTGCAGAACAGCCTAATATCAGAATGAAAATGGGGAATACTTTTCTCATGGTTTTTGCCTATTCCTTCCCAAGTTAGCTGGATTGAATGATCAGTGCGGAAGTTTTTGGCGAATACAAGTGAAAAAAGGGTAAATCCTTGAATTTTTTAAAGGGAATTAACTTAACATCGGTGTTAGCTGTTTGTATTTCCAGTTTTTTTGATTTATTACAACCTCAAAATCACATATTATTAGTAATCAATAAGATACATAAATACATGGAGAATATTTTTGTAGAAAGCAATTGAATTATAGCGTCCTCCGAATTTGAAACACGCAATCCCTAATTTTTACAGTACAAGCAGGGATTTTTGAAAAAGCTGTCCTTAATATCCATCATCATCTTTTGTTTCATGAAAGTGTTACCGGCACAGACAACCACTGTTGTTTATGCTGAAAATTTTGACATTGGAAATGGTGGCTGGACGATAGGAGGATACAATGCTTCCTGGAGTTATGGAATTCCTTCATTACCGCACATCAGTTCTGCTAATAATTGCTTTTCTACCGGAGATGCCGGTGCAGCATCATCTGAACCTTTTGCAGGATGTCCAATGGTAAGCGGTCCAACTACAATTGGAAATTTCTATAATTGTTGCGAGCGTTCTTTTGTTGAAAGTCCATCGATAAATCTGAGCGGAGTGAATTCTCCTCAACTGAGCCTGGAAATAAATCTGTATTGCGAACAAACATATGATGGTGCAAAAGTTCAGCTGTCAATCGATGGTGGTCTTACCTGGATGGACATTGGCCAATATACCGGTTCCGGGTATGGGACATTTCCTTCACAAATTAATTGCAGGGAACAAAACTGGTACAATAAGAATGTGATCAATTATCTGGATGGTACCGGTGGTGGCTGTTCCGGAGTAACAACATTTTTCGGAGGCAGCAGTACTGGGTGGAGTGGGGGTTGTTCACAGGCTGGTTCCGGTGCGTGTACCGGTTCCGATAATCATGGGTCAAACGGCTGGGTGACGGCTTCACATTGTATTCCCGCAGCGGCAAACAGTCCGGATGTAAAAATCAGGATCGTTTTTGGTGGCGGTTCACAGGTTTATGCCGATGGGCTAGCATTCGACAATGTAACAATAACCGACAGTTATCCGGTTGTTGCATTTTCATATTCACCTTCGGCAGGATGTAATGCTGGAATTTTGTTTAACAATACAACCGATTGCGGTGCTTCGTGGATGTGGGATTTTGGTCATCCTGGGTCTCCCGGAAATACTTCGGTTGTAATGGATCCTGATCATATTTTTCCTGCATCGGGTAATTATAATGTAACGCTGACTGCCACTGATTTTTGTGGCGGAATATCCTCTAGTATTCAAAGTGTAATAGTAAATGTGCCCACACCACCTCAAATTAACAATATCACTTATACAGACCCATTGATTTGCGACAGCGTTTCGGGAACAATTTCGCTGCAGCTTGGAGCAACGGGAATTGCTCCATATGAAATTAGCTATCTGTTCAATAATGAACCCATTTTATTTTCAGGACTTACAGGAAATCCAATTATCATCACTGGTCTTTCACCGGGAAATTACGGCGTATTTACAATTGTAGATGCCAATGGGTGTATGAATGATAATGACACATCTTTTATACTGCCTTATACTGCAGACAGTCTGTTTATAACAGCATACCCCGATACGGTAGTGCTGCCAGGAAACCCGGTTACATTACACGCATTAACGAATATACCATCCATATTCAACTGGTCACCTCCCGACGGACTTGATGATCCTGCTTCACCGGATCCGGTAGCTATGCCAGAAGCAACCACAACATATATTGTTACGGCAATTGATTCAGACGGATGTTCGGTTACAACAGAAGTAACTGTAACCATTGACAATTCTCAACCCTGCCGGCAGTATTATATTCCAAATGCATTTACACCAAACAATGATCATAAAAACGATAGTTTCGGGGTGATTGTAAATCCGGTTCTTGATCTGTCAAAATTTGAATTAAGAATTTACGACCGATGGGGCAGGACGGTATTTTTCAGCTCGGATCCCGCAAGTGGTTGGGATGGCTCTGATATGCCACCGGGACTCTATATTGTGATGGCGGATTTTGTTTGTGTCAATAAAAAATCATCAGCTTATACCGGGATCTTAAATCTTGTCCGGTAGTTTTTATTTTAACCGCAGTTTTATTCCCAGTGCCAGGTTAAAAATGTCACCAAAACGCATGGTTGCTGAATTGAAAATATAATTGTGAAGCAGGAGATCATAGGTTCCAATTTCATAGTATAAACCGGCTTCACGGAAACAATTATTCTTTTCAAAAACATAATTCACCCTGCTTCCTGCAGAAATTCCAATTCGAAAAGCGGATGAATAATCATAATATCGCGCTGGGTATTGGTCACGGGGAGCTACAAAGAAAAACTGTTTTCCAAAAGTATAGGTTAGCGGAATACTTGCAGTTATTAATTCAATTTTAACCCTGCTGCCAGCCTGAACACTATTAACAGGTATCCAGGTGTTTTTTAATGTTAGTGAATGAAGCGTTCCGCCCACCGGTTCCGGAACATAACCATACATGATATCAAGCTCCATCTTTTCTTTCAAATAATTATAGCCAGGCCCAACTGCCAGAAAACCGATATTCCCGGCAAACTGAAGCTTTACATGATCCGGCACATACCATTTTCTTCCGGTTGTATCGGGGTTACCGGCATATACGCCGGCAACAGAAAGAAAAATAAAAAGAAGAGCAACGGGTATTATTTTCATTTTCAGAATTGTTTTTGTTCAACATCAATTCCATCACTCCAGGTAGTGATAATGGAATACCCCCGGTCCAACATATCATCCGTGACCAGGTAAAGAACACCGTCGTCATAATGATTAGCGAAATAAGTATCATGTGCATGTCCGTGCATGGACAAACGTACTTTTCCGGAATTGGCAAGGGAATTTGAATAGCCCTCTTCAAGATCCGGATCAAAATCTGAGTGAAAAGGTGCCACATGACATAACACGAAAATATTCTCGTTACCCGCGGTATTTATTAATTCCTGATTTAACCAGTCAAGCGATGGAACGGCACCGTTAAAGTCATACTCCCGGGAATTGGAATTAAGGCAGATGAATTTATTTCCTTTACAAGTAAAAGCAAAATCGGTTTTTCCGAACATTTCTTCATACACCTTTTCGCCGTTGGCCAGTAAATCGTGGTTGCCTATTATTGTTACAAATGGCAAATGAAAACCACGAAGTATATTAAGGGTTTCAAGAAATTCTGTTTGCAGGCCAAATGTTGTGATATCTCCTGCAATCAGGATAAAATCGATTCCCTCCATAGCATTTGCTTTAGCTACGAATTCCTCCAGGTCCTCATAGTCATGATGCGGATCAGCAATAACAATAAAACGCAGCGTATCAGCATCAGAAAGAGATTGTATCCGGTCTATATTTTTCTGGTTTATATTTTTATCCTTTTCAGCAAGCAACACTTCGTTTGGATTATACTGAAAAGGATCATTGCAGGAGAATTCCGGCGCCAGGATTACTAATAACAGGACACCTGAAATGGTAATATAAAATTTTTTAAGGTTCATTGTACTAAGTTGTGTGAGTTCATAGCTGTTACAGATTCCCGGATCGTCTTAATTTTACTTTTTTGATATTTCTGTGAGATAACCGGAGCTGAATAAAATTCCGAAAGATTCCTTTTTAAGGCTGGCTGTACGTTTTGAAAATCATTCCTGTTAAGCTTTTTTAATAATTTGTAATAGGTATCATCTGCCAGCTCATAAGATCCGGGGACGGTTTTCAAGCCGGTATCAAAATTTATATTTTCAAGTTGCAGGCTTCCGTTTTGGAGTTGTAGGAGTGATTTTTTATAATTCTTTACTATAACCCTGAAGCTGTTTTCAAAAATCTTTTCGACCTCTGCATTAGGCTCTTTATACTTCAAACCGGATGTAGGTCCCAATTTTGGAACGATGCCGATCACGAATGATAATAAAATTGTTTTCGGTCCCGGCCACCCAAATTCCTTCTTGTATTCTTTTCTATTGAGTCGTTGCGTATAACTTTTCCTGTCAGCCAGCGGGTTGAGTTTCATTATAAAATTATTTCGCCACCTCCATGCATCTTCAGTAAGTTCCGGTATCAGGGTTTTTACTGCAAAACGGAAGGTCTCGATGGCTACGGTCATACTTCCAAAAATATCTTCCAGTTCAAGACCATATGTTTTTAAAAAAGCTTTTCTTAAAACCGGTTCACTCACTTTAAAACTCACAAACTTCCTCTTGGCATCCAGGTCATAATTTCCGTTTGCCGTTTGAATAACATCGAAACCGAATTCCACACGGGTATGTTGGGAGCAACATTTTTCAAATGCAACTGATTCACCATATTTCTTCTTTAAATCCGGATAAAGAATGGGCACAGCCAAATTGGTACCCAATGAATGACCGAATCTGTCTGCCTGGTAATGGCAAAGCAATCCTATACCGAAAGCATATTCATTGATATTCTCTGCATCGTGAATTACATTCTCAATAAAATCACCACTCCTTACATAATGTACCAGGTTCGTGAAAAGAATACTCCCCATTGGTGAATATCCGATATCAGGCATCAATGCCCCACCGTACAGGTACGCATAAGCATCGTTAAGTTCTTTCTCGTTTGCGTCGGGATATTTTAGCTTTAACAACGGAAGAATGGATTCTTTCCAGGTCTCATCAATTACTGCCTGGTGTGAAAGCAAAGCAAAAGCTATTGATGGTGTACAATAACAGGTTAAGAAAAGGATTATAATGAAGCAGCTTTTTTTCATCATGATAAGGTAGTTGAATCGTTATTAGTCGTAGCTCAATATTGGTTTATCAGTATAACTACCTGGCATGTCTGAAAATGATATCACTTTCATTCATTCCACCGAAATGGATCAAGCAACTTTCTTTCCAGAAGAATTAAGTCGGTTATATTGCCGAATAAAAGTGAAATCAGCAGAAGTATCACCCCATACTATGGCTTATACTCCACACAAAAGTTAAACGGTGATACAAAAATCTGCCAAAAAGTTATGGACAAACACGAGCAAAAAAAAGCCCCGCAATTCTGCGGGGCTTTTTAAATAATTCTCAAAAACTTATTCTTTGGTAATCTTAGTCACCGAAATCTGACCATTGCTATCCTTGATATACAACATGTACATTCCAGGATTTGCATATTCCAGGTTTAACTGGTGCTGGTTGTTACCCGATGAGGCTTTCACATCTTCAGTAAGTATCGTTCTGCCCGACATATCTGTAACGGTAAGGATATACGTTCCTCCCCTTTCGCTGGTGAATTCTATATTCAATTGACCAGTAGTTGGGTTCGGGTAAACTTTAGTTTCCATTTCATTGTTGTCAGCAATACGACAGTTTTGGCTCAGGCTGAATGAAGGAGAAGTTCCGCAGGCATTGACCGCTTGCACGGTAAAGCTTGCTCCCGATACATCCCAGATCACATAGAAGTTACTGCAGTTACCATTGGTGCAGCTTTCATACAGTGCTCCGGTTGTCGACCAGTTGTAAGAGTCAGCACCTGTTGCAGAAGCAATGTAAGTTTCATCGCTGTTTGCACAGATAGTTCCAGGTGTTACGGTGATCGCTCCTGGTGCTCCGTTAACAGTAATGGTTGAAGACGCACTACCGCAGTTATAGAATGCTACTACAGTGATAATAAACGAACCTGGTGTGCTTGGGAAAGTCAACTGCACAGAGTTGGATCCATTGGGACTTGCAAGCAGAACTCCGGCTGGAACAATCCAGTTGTAGGAGTTAGCATTGTTGGTACCCAGTGCATAGTTCACAGTCGCTCCGCAGATACCTGAAATGGATCCCAGGATCGGACCGGGGTTACCGGCTGCGCCTGAAGTAACAGCGAAGCAGGTTGCTGTGCTGATTCCGCAACCCGATACTGCCTGTACACAAACATTACCACTGAATGCACCTGCAGGGAACTGGACAGTTCCTGAAGTGGTCGTGCCACCTGTTGTTGCACCTGCTATGTTAGTTGTCCAAACATACGATGTTGCTCCTGTAACTGGTGCGATCGAATAGGTTTCAAATCCTGACTGACAAGGTTGGTTGTTACCCGAGATCGGTCCAGGTGCTGCTGTATTGTTGGATACGGTTAAACAAGTCTGTGGTCCGGCCAATCCGAAATTGGTTATTCCGTTCACACAAACCTGGCC
>JANWID010000244.1 GCA_025450095.1 Bacteroidia bacterium
GATAATTATCATGTCAAATATTAAACATTGCATATTATTTTGCATTGAATAATTAAGAAAAACTGACAAATTGTTATAAATCAATAAGTGGCCTGGGAATTGAGTATAAAAAATTAAAATGAAAAGGATAATCACAGTTATACTTGCTTCAACAATCATCGGGAGTGCAATACACTTGGATGAATTGGTGAAATTCCCTTTTCTTATTCATCACTATAGCGAGCATAAAGCACAGCATCCTGATGATTCAATTTTGACTTTTCTGTACAAGCACTATATCCTGAATCAGCAAGCTGAATCAGAAAAAGATAAAAAAAGCGATTCTAAAATGCCTTTTAAATCCGCACAAACCTTCCATTCTCATTTCACACCATTTATTTTTGAACATCAAACAATCCGGGTTGTCAATAATACTTCAATAAAAGTTTTTGTCCCTTTTAAAGAAATAAAAATTCCTACGGTTTTTTTTGATATCTGGCTACCACCAAAAGTGAGTTAATTTTTCCCTTATACAATCCTGCTTTTTATGGCAGGATAATACCGGCTATCCCGGTTAATCAGTTCTATTTATTCACAATTAAAAATAAATTATCATGAATAGTACGCATGTGCATATCTTGTTAAATCACTTTCCGATTATCGGGACCTTAATCGGAACAATGTTGCTCCTGTACGGAGTTTGGAAAAAGAATAAAAGTATTCAGAACGTTTCATTAATAACAATTTTTGTTATGGCATTGATTGCCATCCCGGTTTTCTTAACCGGTGAGCCAGCGGAGGAGTCAGTTGAAAATCTTCCGGGTATTGTAAAATCGGCTATTGAAGAGCACGAGGAAGCTGGTGAAATTGCTTTCTGGTCAATGATGATAACCGGGGTAGTTTCTTTAATGAGCATTGCATTATTGGTCTTACAAAATAAAACGGCAAAAACATTTGTGATGTTTTCACTTCTGGCAAGCATTGCAACTTCAATCCTGATGGCTCGTGCCGGATACCTGGGTGGTCAAATAAGGCATTCCGAAATAAATGGGAGCACTGTAACAAATACAACCAATGAACAAAATTCGGAAGAAGGTGATGATTAAAAACTATTAAAAACAAAAAATTAAACAAACAAATTAAAATAAATTTAAAATGAAAAAGATAAACTATTTAATATCGGCATTTATGATTTACTCCTTCTCAGCTTCGGCTCAATGGAGTATTGATTCACTCTCAGCGCCATATAGCGGTTTAGTGAGTACAAAAAACGGAAGCAAAGCAATTTTTGGCTCTTCAACTAAATATGAAACCTACGATTTCCTTACCGGAGCATGGGTTGCTTATAATATGATACAGCCGAGGGCGAATGTAAAAGCCGCAACAGCAAACGGCAAAAGTTATTTTGCAGGCGGAGGGTTCATTGGTGTCAGTTCTTACGCTTTTTACAAAAATGTTGACATCTATAATGCATCAACAAATGCATGGACTACTACGAATCTTTCTAACGCCCGTATAGTTGGCGCTCCAGCAGCCGTTGGAAACAAAGTGCTGTTTGCAGGGGGGCGCCAAATTTTGAATTATTCAAACCGCGTTGACATTTTTAATGTAATTACAGGTATACGCACTACTTACAACTTATCTCAGGCACGACATAATATGGCAGTAGCGGTGGTCGGAAACAAAGTAATTTTTGCAGGAGGCGAATCAGGAAATATTTCAATGGGCACCTATACATCAAGCAACAAAGTTGACATCTATGATAATGCAACGAACACATGGAGCACAGCATTGCTTTCGGTTAAACGCGAACAAGTTGCGGTGGCGGTAGTTGGCACTAAAGTTTTATTTGCTGGAGGTATTACTCCAAGCGGTCTTTATTCAAACCGCATTGACATATATGATGCATCAACAAATACATGGACTACCAAAAATATGTCTGAAACGAAATACGGAATTGCAACAGCAACTGCAGGCAATAAAGTTTATTTAGCAGGGGGGGCAATTAATAACAGCGGTGCATTGAGTAATCGGGTAGAGATTTATAATACTACAACAAATACTATTAGTTACATAACGCTCACATCACCCCGCATGAGCATGGCAGCCACGAAAACACCACAGCGCATCATGTTTGCAGGAGGAGTCGTTGTTTGGGGAAATACGGGAACAGACAGGATTGAGGTGCTTGATCTTGTAACAAACAGCTGGTCAGTTGAATATTTATCACGTCCTCGTTTAAATCTTGCATCAGTATCTTACAACGATAAAGCAATGTTTGCAGGCGGAGCCGAAGTTCTGAGCTCTTATCCGCAATACAGCATCATTTCAAACAGGGTTGATATCTGGACAGATTTTGCTCCGGCAAATCGTTTAACTGAAAATAATTCTGACCGGAATCCTTCCTTATCAAATAATGTAACGGTTTTTCCAAATCCGTTTAAAGATAAAATTTCAATTCAATTGCAGAATGCTGATTCCCCGGTTTCGATTTTACTATATGATATTATTGGTAAACTGCATTATGACATTCAATTAACTGAAATGCAAACCGAACTGGATTTATCTGATTTAAAAACCGGTATTTATTTTATTAAAGTAATTAAAGATGCCAGGTTGACTGAGTCAATTAAAGTTATTAAGCTATAAATATAAAATAAAATAAGACTGTATAATAATTAAACAAAATGAAAACATTAAAAACGATATTTCGATTTAAAAACATTTTCACTAAATTGGTTTTACAGATTCTGTTATTCATACTTTCACAAAAAGCAAATTCACAAACATGGTCTGACGTGGGAGGTGGCATGTGTGATTGGGTAAATTGCTCGGTTGTTTATAACGGGGAACTAATTGTGGGTGGAAGGTTCACATGTGCAGGTGGAGTGCCTGCAAACTATATTGCAAAATGGAACGGAACTTCATGGAGTGCTTTAGGCACAGGATTGAATGGATGGGTAAGTTCGCTCACCGTTTACAATGGCAACCTTATTGTTGGAGGACAATTTACTCAAGCCGGTTCAACAGTAGTGAACTTTTTGGCAAAATGGAATGGAACGTCTTGGTCAGATGTTAATGGTGACATGGGAAGTTATGTTTCTGCACTTACGGTTTACAACAATGACTTAGTTGTGGGAGGATATTTTACTGATGCGGACGGATTTCCTGCAAATTATATTGTAGGATATAATAACACTGTTGGCTGGTTTAACCTTGGTAGTGGAATGGGTGGATCACAGGGACAGGTAATGGCACTTGATGTTTACGGCACTGACTTAATTGCAGGCGGCTTTTTTGTTACGGCCGGAGGACTAACCGTAAATCATATAGCGAAATGGGATGGCACCACATGGTCAGCAATAAATAACGGTATCAGCGGAATTGTTTACTCATTAGGTCATTATGGCAATGATCTTATTGCAGGAGGATTGTTTTCAGCAGCAGGAGGAGTTCCCGCAAGCGGTATTGCCCGATGGGATGGAACAAACTGGTTTGCTCTTGGAAACGGAATGGGTGCAACGCCCGTTGGCTACAATTATGTTTTTGCTTTATCAGAATACAATGGCAATTTATATGCTGGCGGTATGTATGATTATGCAGGTGGTGTTCTTGCCCACAGCATTGCAAAATGGGATGGCAGCACATGGACAGATTTGCAAGGCGGGGTTTGGTATGGCGGTTCAAATGTTTATGCAGTGAATGCGCTAACGGTTTACAATAATGATTTATATGCAGGCGGAATTTTTACTACTGCAGGCAGTGTTGGAGCTGCTCATATAGCCAAATGGCATGAATCACCGTCAGGTATCTATCATCCGAATGAAAATTCTGCATTTAAGATTTTACAGAATTATCCGAACCCTTTCAGTGAAGTAACACTTATTTCTTACTATTTACCAAGGTCAGAGCATATTAAACTTAGTGTGCTTGATGTATATGGAAGGAAATTAAAAATTTTAGTGAATGCGAATAAAAATGCCGGCAATTATAATATAGAATTAAATGCTTCTGATTTTGCACGGGGAAATTATTTTTATAAAATAGAATCCTCATCGCTTACCGAAATAAAAAAGATGCAGGTTATAAAATAACAGATAATAAAACTGTTTTGCTTAAAAATTTAAATATTTAATCTCTGACATGAAACGCTTCATTATCCTTACTATTATTATCGGGTTAATAATTTCGTGCAAGCACGATGCAATTATTCCTGAAAGTCCTCCTGTTAGTTTTAAAAATGATGTGCAGCCAATTATAATCAGCAATTGCACTCAATCAGGATGCCATGGAAGCACTAACCCGGAAGAGTTTACGCTCCTGACTTATGATGATGTCATGAATCATGGCGAAGTAACACCAGGGAATGCTGCCGAAAGCAAATTATATAAAGTCATAACCGGGCAAGGAGAAAAACAAATGCCTCCTGGTTATTCACTCAGCACCGAACAGACACGATTAATTTATTTCTGGATTTCACAGGGAGCAAAAAACAATTAAGACAAAAAGAAAAATGAAAAAAATATTTACTTTATTAATTGGTTTAACCATGATTTTATTGTCATCATGTTATTATGACAATTATGAAGAGCTTTATCCTGCTCCTCTGGGAGTTGATAACTGTGATACATCCGGAACTATTTCTTACGCAAACAGCATAAGCCCAATCTTTACTAATAATTGCAATGGCTGTCATTCATCTTCCAACTCAAATGGAAATATTGTCCTTGATAATTATGACGGTGTTCTTAACGCAGTGAATTCAGGAAAGCTCATTCCGGCAATTGAACAAACAGGTACATTTCCTATGCCTCCGGGAGGAGTGAAGTTAAGCGATTGCAAAATCAGTCAAATTAAAATATGGATTTCACAGGGAAGTTTGAATAATTAATTCCAAAAATTAAAACATATTTACAAATGAAAATAAACACTTTCTTTTTTATTTTCTTTCTTCTCGGGGCAACATCTTCCTTTGCGCAGGATGACATGTTGAAACTTCTTGAAGATAACATTCCCAAAAAAGATGAACCGGTTACCGCTACCTTTAAATCTACACGTCTGATTAATTTTCACACGCTGGAAACAGTTGGAAAACGGACGCTTGATGTGCGCATTTCACATCGCTTTGGCGATATTAATTCTGGGAGCTATAATTTATACGGTCTTGATGGAGGTGCTACAATTCGCCTTGGTCTTGAATATAGTTATAACGGGCGCCTTCAATTCGGTATCGGCAGAAACTCTTACAAAAAAGAAATGGATGGCTTTCTGAAATATCGTTTGCTCAGGCAAACCACAAATAATAAAATACCCGTAAGCGTTACCATCGTTTCATCCATGTTTTATACAATGCTGAAAAACGAGCAGCTTGCATCCGGTCAAGATCAATACCACTATGCTACCGACAGGATGTCATTTTGCAACCAGGTAATTATCGGTAGAAAATTTTCAGGAAGATTTTCTTTGCAGTTTGCGCCAACAATGGTGCATATTAACCTTGCAGAAAAAGCCACCGATCATAATGATATCTATGCTATCAGTATGGCTGCGCGCTTTAAATTAAACAAACATATTGCATTAACAGGAGAATACGCATACCGTATTAATACATACTATAGTGAAAGCATAACGGGACATAAATATTATGACAGTGCAGGAATTGGTTTCGATATTGAAACAGGCGGACATGTATTTCAAATCCATCTCACCAATTCAGCGGCAATAACCGAAAATGAATTTATTCCTTTTACAACGGGTTCATGGAAAGATTTTTCAGTGCATCTTGGATTTAATATTTCACGGGTATTTACATTGTAATAGTTCTTTTATCCATATTCTAACCGTGACCTTAATTACCAGTTTTATTTTTTCAACTAACTGATAAAAATCATACTTCAGCTAAACATTTATCATTTAAAAAGATATTCAGTGAGGGTAAATTTGTATCGAAATACTTAAAAATATATCACACATGAAAACCATTTTATTTCCTACTGACTTCTCACCGGGCGCTGACAATGCAC
>JANWID010000245.1 GCA_025450095.1 Bacteroidia bacterium
CTACCAGGCGGATAAGGGAACGCTGAGTAGAAAAATCCTTTTTCTGAATTTTTAAATGATCAGTAAGTGAATTGATACGCTCCGTAAACATGGCTATCTGGCCTTCCGCCGAGCCGGTGTTGTTTCCCGAGTTATTGAATTTTGTGAAGATTTCTTTTTTTGTTTCTGAACTAAGCTGCATTGCCAGGTTTATTGAATATGATTTTTTAAACGGACTGCAAAGATAAGCAATCCTTCCCGAATGACAAATTTTTTTCCGGCTTAGTTACTGAAAAATTGGAGTAGCTGTGACAATTTGGTTTTCAGCTCATTGCGGGTTATGATCACATCCAGAAAACCATGCTCTAAAACAAATTCTGAGGTCTGAAATCCTTTAGGCAAATCCTTCCCAATAGTTTCTTTCACCACTCGGGGACCGGCAAATGCAATCAATGCTCCCGGTTCAGCGATATTCAGATCGCCCAGCATGGCGAATGAAGCAGTAACACCACCGGTAGTTGGATCAGTCAATAAGGAAATATAGGGCAATCGGGCATCTGAAAGTAAGGTCAGCTTTGCCGAAGTTTTGGCCATCTGCATCAGTGAAAAAGCAGCTTCCATCATCCTGGCGCCACCGGATTTGGAGATGATCATCAACGGAAACTTTTTTTCCAGGCATACATCGATTGCCCTGGAAATTTTTTCACCCATTACCGATCCCATGGAACCACCGATAAAAGTAAAATCCATACAACAAATCACCAGATTATTTCCATTAACCTGACCATATGCAGTACGAATCGCATCCTGAAGTTGAGTTTTCCGAATCGTATCCGTAAGCCTGTCCGTATATTTTTTTGTATCAGTAAAAGTTAATGGATCAGCTGAAGTCAGGTTGGCATTGAATTCAGTGAATTTATTATCATCGAAAAGGATTTCATAATATTCCAGGGAACCTATCCTTTCGTGGTAACCGCATTTGGTGCACACATAAAAATTATCGGAATGCTCCTTGGAAGGTTGAATGTTTTTGCAGGAAGGGCATTTGTACCATAGTCCCTCAGGAGTTTCTTTCTTTTCCTTGGTGGAGGTGGTGATACCTTCCTTAATTCGTTTGAACCAGCTCATACGTTTTTAATTGGATGCCTGGTCAGGCTATTGTGATTTCAGGATTCAGGTAAACATCCTGGATCGCATTGAGCAAGGCAATACCATCTTTCATTGGTTTCTGAAACGATTTACGTCCTGATATGAGTCCCTGTCCGCCGGCTCTCTTGTTTATAACAGCGGTCGTAACTGCTTCAGCCAGATCGGTAGCTCCTTTTGATTCTCCACCTGAATTGATCAGTCCTGCACGACCCATATAACAATTCACAACCTGATAACGGGTCAGGTCTATGGGATGATCGGTTGACAATGATTCATAAACTTTTTTATGTGTCTTACCAAAATTGAGTGCAGTATACCCACCGTTATTGGTAGGAAGCTTTTGTTTAATGATGTCGGCCTGTATGGTCACGCCGAGATGATTAGCCTGACCGGTCAGATCTGCGGCAGTATGAAAATCGATGCCATCTTTTTTAAATCCGCTGTTTCGCAGGTAGCACCAGAGAATTGTTGCCATACCCAGCTCATGAGCCCGTGCAAAAACATTTGCAACTTCGGTAATTTGCCTTGATGATTCATTCGATCCAAAGTAAATAGTTGCCCCGATAGCAGCTGCTCCCATGTTGTACGCGTCTTCAACTTTTCCAAAGAGAATCTGGTCAAACTTATTGGGGTAGGTCAGGAATTCATTGTGGTTGATCTTTACAATGAAGGGGATCTTATGAGCATATTTCCTGGAAACAGATGCCAGTACTCCGAATGTTGAAGCAACTGCATTGCATCCACCTTCCATAGCCAGTTTCACGATGTTTTCAGGGTCGAAGTATAACGGATTGGGAGCAAACGAAGCACCACCGGAATGTTCGATTCCCTGGTCAACCGGAAGAATGGATACATAACCGGTACCAGCCAGGCGGCCATTGTTATAAATCCACTGGAGATTTCTCAGCACATTGTTACTCCGGTTAGTAGAGACAAAAATGCGATCAACGAAATCGGGACCGGGAAGGTGAAGCTGTTCTTTGGTAATTGTTTTACAAGTATGGCTGAGAAGGTTACCGGCATCATTTCCTAAAAGTTCTTCAACCCCTTTAACGGTCATCATCATAACTTAAATTTTTCTGATTAAAATCCTGACCGGCAAAACTACATAAAAAATTGATTTCTATAATTCAAATCTCATAGAGTTATTCTTCAATAGTTTGAATCTAATCATTGAAAGTAAAACTTTATAAAATTCAGAACGAAAAGTTCAGTCCGTAAAACTCAGAACGGATAACCAATACCAAAATTCTTAATCGTATTATCCCAGGATATTTCGTTCAATACCCACCGTTCATTGATTTTACGTGATGGATTTCTGACCGGAACTCCCAGGTCACATCGGAAGATGAAAAATTTAAAGTCTACACGTAATCCAATTCCTGTACCTACTGCCAGTTCGCTGATAAAATTCTTTGCCTGGAATTTGCTACCCGGAAGATTTTCATTTTCGTTTACGAGCCAAATGTTCCCGGCATCGAGAAAGACTGCCCCTTTGAGGATTTTGAAAATATCCATCCGGTACTCAAAGTTTGCGTTGATTTTGATATCTCCCAGTTGTTCGAGATAATTTGTTGAACTGTAGGAACCGGGACCCACTGTTCGCGGAAGATAAGCACGCAGATCGTTAGCCCCTCCTGCGAAAAAAGTTTTCTCATAAGGGATGAAGTCCGAATTCAGGTAAGCTATTCCGATTCCAGCCGCAAGGCGGTATACAAAGGAAGAATGAGGCGAAAAAACCTGGTAAAATCGAAAATCGAAATCGGGTCGGAAATACTGGGAATAAGGAATTCCAAGTATTTCGTAAGTAGTTGTATCTGCATAGTCAGATTCAGTAAGGCGGTCAAGCAGTCGTAAGGAATTACCTGCAATCTCAAATGAAAAGCGAAAGAACAAGAAGTTCCTGAATAAATTCGGCTCCTGGCTGTTATAAAGAAATACATACCTACCGTTTGTGATGAGGTAGCTTTGATAATACAGTGCCAGTTGGGGATCATTTAGCAATTCCAGTTTGTTAATGAATGCTTGTGTCAGGTTATAATTTGACAGGTTGATTTCTGCTGGATAAACATAATGCCATTTATATCGCGTTTCCCTGAACTCAAGTCCACTGGAAAGAACCAGCAGGTTTCGCAGATATTCGGGCCTATCCTGGAAATTATATGAAACAGTGAACAGGGTAGTGGGATTCGTGGATCGGGTATGATTGAACTTCTTCAACGGCCACAGAAACCGTGGAATCCTTACAGTGACTTCAGGCCCGAATTCACGGGTGTTTAAAGCAAAGGCAATGGATTTATCGGCAGTTGTATCGGTGAAGTCCGGAATAGATTCCAGTTTAGCAAGAAGTTTCAACTGTACGGATTCGGACCCTTTAAAGGAGTTTTTATTGGTATAGGTAAAGTTTCCTCCGATACCGAAATTCCCTCCGTTATTAGTGCCTTCAAATTCGATCTTGTAGCTTTGTTTGGGTGACGGGGTAAGCGCTATATACGTATTGAGCCAGTAACCCGTTAACGTATCGCTCTCAACAGGCTCATGCCGGATATTTATGAATTTAAAAAGCGAAAGACTCGCAAGTCCGCTATAAGTCGCATCTGAGTTTTTAGCCTGGTAGATATCACCCTTCTCAATAAAAATGCGCATCATCAGGGATTCGGGGTTGTATTCCCTTTTCTTTCTTGATGACAATACCATAATTCCCTTGTAATAGATGGTATCCCTCGGAATAATTTCTGTTTGTGCCAGGGGGTCATAATCAGTTTGCACATAAACATCCTTTATCTTATAAAGCTTGTGTCTTCCTGAAATAATAGTGTCGCCTTCAACAATTTTCTCATTTGTTCCGGCTATCAGGTATTTAACATCTACCTGTTTCGACTTGAGGGAGCTGTCGATGTCGAATGAGACATATATTTGATTGAATTCATAATATCCCCGGTTACGTAGCAGGTTAGTCACTCTTTCCCGTTCTTTCTGAAAAGCAGGCGCACTGAAATTGTTTCCCTTTTTCAGAAGACTCTCTGTAGAATCCTGTAACACGAGTCGCTCAATTGCAGGATCTGAGATATGGTAGGTTATATTCCGGATGGTGTAGGGATCTCCGGATTTAATTGTATAAATCACTTTTGCTTTTTTGTGACGATAGATCGTAGTATCCGAAACTACAGCGTTAAAGTACCCCTCGTTTTGAACATAAATGAGCACCTGGGTATGTGATTTGGCAGTAAGGGCCGAATCAATCACCACGGGTTCTTCCCCGATGGTTTTCTTTACCCATTTCTTAAATTTCGATTGTCGGCCACGATTCGCCAACGTATATACACCCAGGTGAAAACGGAACAACCCAAAAATTTTACGGTTGGGTTTCTGCTTCAGGATTGACTTTACACCTTCATTGAGCTCCTTCCGGTCGCTTTCGATAATATTTTTATTCAGAAGGTAAGCATTAGGACCAAGGTGTTTCACTGGGCTGCAGGCATTCAGAAAAAGAGCGGCGAACAAGGCTGCGATTAGAATCTGAAATTTGCGCATATTCTGAATGAATACTTCCTGCTGTCAGTTTAATTAATGTCGCGAACCGGATACTATTTTATCAGTCCCGTGCCTGGCTATAACGTTGATGAATGTTATATCCGACTTCCGGGCAAAAGTACGATTTACGATTCTCGGGTGATAAATAACCATTGATGATTAAGCTGCCTTGATTGTGAATATCGTGCCACTATTTGATTTGAATTCATCATAAATACTGATGCAGGTTTCAGAGTTCTGTTAATTTTGAGCGTCCGCTAAGATACAAAAGAACAAATGGGATCTTTTTGGAATAACAGTCTCTCATGATTAGCAAAAACACCATTTCCGGAATAAAAGCATTGCATCAGCTTAAGAAACGGCGGGAGCAAAATCTCTTTATTGCCGAGGGGCGTAAAGTTGTAATTGAATTATTACAGTCAAATTTGAAAGTTAAACTGATCGCTTGTTTGTTAGAATTTGAGACTGAAAACAGGCATCTTTTCGGAGAAACAGAAGCGATTATTGTTTCTGAAAAAGAGCTGTCTTCAATTAGTGCTCTTAAATCCCCAAACCAGGTTGTTGCCGTAGCAGTAATACCTGAAAATATTTGACCCTCTTTCACAGAGAAAAACAATATTCTGGTACTGGATGGAATCCGTGATCCGGGAAATATGGGAACTATTATCCGGACAGCTGAATGGTTTGGTCTGCAACAGGTGATCTGTTCACCCGATTGCGTGGAAGTATATAATCCAAAAGTGGTACAAGGTGCTATGGGCTCACTATTCCGGATGAAAATCAGTTACGACAGTTTGGAAATACAGATACAAAAGGCGAAATCGGAGGGATACTTTATCCTGGGGGCTTTCGCAGATGGAACTTCATACAGGGAAAGTAATGTTCAACAACCGTGGATGCTTATTGTAGGCAGCGAATCACATGGAATTTCTCCAGAACTCTTACCATTATTGGATTTGAAAACCGCGATTCCCCGGTCTCATGGTGTTAAAACAGAATCACTAAATGCTGCAGTAGCTACGGCTGTTTTGCTCTCTGCTCTTCCTCCAAACAATTTA
>JANWID010000246.1 GCA_025450095.1 Bacteroidia bacterium
AGGTTTATTTTTCAGATACTTTAATTGCAGGCACCTGGGGCACACTTTTTAATTTTAATTTAATACCACAAGTAATTAACATCCCGGGTAATTATCCTGATACATCCAATTGGACGTTAGTGCAAGGAGAATTTCAGGCGAATGGTGGAGAAAGCTATATTATTATAGGAAATTTTAATGATACATCAAATACTAATTTGATTCTAATTGATCCAAATTCAGGTCAAAATTTTAGTTATAGTTTTATCGATGATGTTATATTAACTCATATAATTTGCACAGGGCTTAATGAAGTGAGTAACTTACCAATATTGGTAACACCGAATCCAGCTTATGAAACTGTACATTTTGAAATTAATAGCAATGAAACCATGGAACTGAATATCTATGATAGTGCATCCAGAATTTGCTACAGCTCTCAAATGAGGAATAAAAAATCAGTTGATGTTGCTCACCTAAATTCAGGAGTATATTTTTATAAGATTTTCAATAATAACAATAACTCTTTTGGTAAGATTATTATCTATTAATTAAAAAGGTCCCCCTTTCGGGAGGCCCATTCTGCATTACATAAATAAAACATGAAACAAATTTTAATATTACTTTTTACGCTCACTACAATTTTACAAGCCAAAGGTCAAGTAATAAAATGTATTGGCATAAAAGGAGGAGTGTCGGTCGCAAATCAAACCTGGCATTTCAAATCAATTGATGAAACTTTGAATAAAGAAAACGGGCAGGGTTTTTATGGCGCAGTGTCGTTAGAGTTTTTAAAATCAAAATATTTTAGTTTAACAACTGATTTTGGTTATTGTGCTAAGGGTAACACTGAAAAAGTTCTGAATACAACAATTGATATGCCCGAAGGCGACGGAACTTATGAAACTTTTGACACAAAATTTAATTACTTAACCTTTAGCCCGATGCTCAGAATGAGGTATGAAACAACTCATTTTATTCCTTATGCATTGCTGGGTTTAAGAATGGATTACCAGTTATCTTATGAATCTGATTTCAATTACCAGTTGATTGAAGATGAATTTAACAAAACTATATGGGGTGCAAACTTCGGAGCAGGATTAGAATATAAATTCAAACAATGTGGAATTTTTATTGAAGGTCAATACCAATATGATTTTTCGAATGTATTGGATATACCTGCTTCGGCAAACAATACAGGAATAGAAGTAAAAAACCAGGCTTTTGTGATTTGTGCCGGGTTGAAATATTATTTCGTGAAGAAAGAGGATACGAAATAAAGAACAAGATTAATTTCAGTAGTTCATTTTATGAGGGCATTTTATGATTTATAATAAATGCGTCTTCACTTAAAGCGATCCCTCGCTACGCTCGGGATGACGAATGCGTTTTGGACGTAAGGCGGGCGGGGGATGCGGATGGTGTGAATTGTTACGATAGTATTGACTTTACCGCATCCCCCGCCAGCCCTACTTTCTTTCATGGAACCGTCATCCCGAACGCCAGTGAGGGATCGCATCTTGTTACCTCAATGTACAATTCAGACAAGTGCGAGAATTAGAAATCGACAACAAGATAAACAACCAAGGGACAATGGAAACCAAGTTTAACCAAGAACTCTTTGTTATCCTTAGTACCTGAGTTTCCTTCGTTGTTTTTTTATTAATGAAGGGAAGAAGTTCCATCAAAATCAGAAACAAATCATAATTAATTATCATAAGTGATCATAAAAAATCATAATAATCAATTATAATCCATTTCCGGCATTTTGCAAACCTTACAAAGCTCACATTTATTATAAGTGATCCAGTGATCACGTTCGTTGAACGGATATTTATTGACATAAGGGCGCAACTTCAACTTTTGAGTGATCCAGAGATTGGTAATAGCAGGATTGGTAAGATAATATTTCATCGCCCGCAGGGAGTTTTTCCGCGCATCTTCCCGGAATACCGGGTATCGTGAAATGAGCCGCACACAAACGATATCCAGGTTTTTTTCCAGTGATAATTCCTCAAACACCGTAACATCTATCCCATATCCGATTGTTAGCAAATCACCACCCCAGGCCCTTTCAAGATTTTTCGAAAGTAACGATGCTTTCGTGGTAATTATAAGTTGGTCGTCGCCTTTAGCCGAAATATCACGCACTACCTGGAATGCGCTGTCCTGCAATTTGACATTCAGAAAATTGTTTACTTCAACATCCGTTAACTGTATGCTGAAATGAGCATCCTGCAATACATTTTCATTATATAATGTGCGGTTATGATTTACCTGCATGGTTAAAGCTGCGATCAGCTCATTGAGTGCCGTATCATCCATCCATACAGTTTTATTAGCATCTTCAATTTCTTTCCGGAAAACAGTATCAATTGTTTTGTACAGCGCCTGGTCATCCGCAGCATGATATAATGATTTCCTTAAGAATATTTTATCCTCAATACGATCACCGGGGTACATAATTGGAAATAATATTTCTGAATCCGAATCAAAATGATCTTTGTAATAGGAATCAAGAACCTTCCTTGGAAATTTAATTTCATTGATCCAGCGGTTACCATCGTCGAGTAGGACAAAACCCGGTGCAAATGGAATAGCAATTTCGGGTTGCAGGTAATGCGTAAAGCGACAGAAGTTGTTGGCGAAATATTGTTCTCTCAAGCGTGCGACTTCATCGTCGTTCTTCCCTTTAAAATGAACCTTATTGGGAAAGTAACCGGCACCGCTCCATCCGGAAAGCATGTAATCGATCCGTGGCCATCTCTTTTTGATTGCTTTCAGCAGGAAATCAACGGCAGTTTCGTGGTTTGAGTTCAGAGCATCGTTAATATTCACAAGCACTTTACCTTCACTTTCAACAACAATCACGCTCTCCAGGGAATAGCCCAGGTAGGTTATCTTAATGTTTCCAAAATTATAAGTCCGGAAGCTGACTGCTTCGGTAATCTTCGAAAAGCCCAGGTGATTCAGGTAATCAACGACCCCTTCCCGCCATTGGAAAGGGAAAAAAATATGAACATTCCTGTTTATCTGCTCTAACGATTCCTCGTTCAGATGATCCTCATGCCCGTGGGAGATCAGGACCAGGTCGGCATTAACAACGCTACTGGTATCAACCGCCTTTGGAAATAAATGCCATTGGTTAAGATATGCTGTGCCTGTAATCCATGGATCGAAAACTACCCGGGTTCCACCCGTTGTCACTAAAAAACATGAGTGTGAAATGTATTCCAGTTCCAAAATAAAAGCATTGACAATGACAAACTCGTTGATTACAACGTCAGGTATCAGGGATTATTGCCCCGGGTTTTAAAAACTAACATACCTGTCTGCCGCTGGCAGGTTGTGTTAAATTTTTACGTCGACTTGAATTTTTCAATCTTTATCAGGAACAAATCATAATTCATCAATCATAATAGATCATAAAAATCATAAAGATCATTGAAATCATTTCATTGAATACAATCCAAACATATTTCCTTCCGTATCAAAACAAAGCGATATGAATCCATGTTCTCCAATTGAAAATTTACTCTTGTGCACTTTGCCTCCGGCTTTTGTTACCCGGGTCTCTTCTGTAGAACAATCTTCACAATCGAAGTAAACAATGGTACTGTTTCCACCCGCTTTAATACCTTCCATTTTTACAAGGGCGCCGGTTGAATTGGGCATATCCTTTTTGAAAGGGAATGAAGCCATTTGTAGTCCGGAGTTATTGGGATCAGGCATATCCTGGAGATCAATATTTAATACCGTTTCGTAAATCTTGATGGCTTTTTTGAAATCATCCACGTAGATCTCAAACCACACCACCGGGTTATTGGGATTTTTATTTTTTGTTTCCATTGTGCGAGAAATTAATGGTTATTGAATGGTCTATGAAATATTCTAAAATAATCATGCCACATTGAATTAAATTTCAATATTAAATTTTACTTCTTAAATCTTATATGAACCCATCGTAACAATTATATCAATTTTAAAAATAAGACGTAAAATTTAAGATTTAAGTTATATGGGGCATATTCGATATTAATTGGTTACTTTAGTAAAATGGAACCCGTAACCTGCAAGTATTACCTTTTAAGACATAACAACTCCAATGCTTCGGAAGTGGTAGTTTACCAGAGCAATGACCGTGAAGAAGTGCAAAAGGTTAAAGGAGAACTGGAATCACAACTGCCTATGGATGTTTATGAAAAGTTCAGCTACCGCTTGCTGGAAAACGAAAACTTTGAATAGATTAAATAACTGATTTCATTCAATATTAGCAGCTTTTAGTTATTTTTCGGTCCGTTACCACGGATACACTTATGATTTTATTATCATTTTGCTCCAATTTTATCTGACTAATTCGTTTTCACTGAGAATGAAATTTACAATCGGCGCAATCAGTCTAAAAAAAGTGGAAAAATCCGACGCCAGGGATTTGCACTTTATCAGAACTCACCCGGTTGTAAATAAATTTATTAAAAGAGAAACTAACAAAAGCATTTCTGATATTGAAGAATTTATTAAAGAAATCAATTCTGATCCCACAAAAATTTTCTTAACAATTAAAATATCAGCAAATTCTGATTTTGCCGGAACCATTGGTTTAAAGAATATAAATTTTGATAAAAAATATGCAGAGGTTGGTTATGAGCTCCTGCCGGAATTCCAGGGAAAGGGTATCATGTCATGTGCTTTGAAAGAAATTATAAATTTTGCCTTTACGGATCTGGAAATCGAGAACCTGGAAGCCTTTACACATAAGGAAAATATAAAATCAATCAGGCTTTTGGAAAAATTTAACTTCCGGCTGATTGAAAACAAATTTGATAATAACAATCCAAATAATGTTATTTACGGATTAAGAAAGCCTTCATAACATAATATGACTACTAACCAGGACAAATTAAACTTTCTGATTGAAAAATTGGAAATTCTTTTAAAAAGACAGGACGATTTTTCGAAAGAAATCAACGAGTTGCGAAATGAAGTCAATTTCCTGAAATCAACGGGGACTGAACAACCGGATGTAAAGGAAGATCTGCCAGACGCAACTCATACAGAACAATCAATTGTTGAGGAAAACTTCCAGCCTGCCTGGCTGGTTACGGAACCGGAATCTGAAGTCAGGGCGGAGACGGCTAAACCTGGAAATGAACGTCAGCAACCGTTTCCAAAACAAGAACCACCGAAACAACCTAATTGGCCGATCACCAAACCACCTGCAGATAAATCTGATCTTGAAAAATTTATAGGCGAAAACCTGATCAATAAAATCGGGATTGCCATTACGGTAATCGGGGTTGCCATCGGTGCAAAGTATGCAATCGACCATCAGCTAATCAGTCCGCTAACCCGGATCATTTTGGGCTATCTATTTGGTGCCGCTTTACTTGGTGTTGCAATCAGGCTTAAAAAGGATTATGAAAACTTCAGTGCTGTTTTATTAAGTGGTTCCATGGCGATAATTTATTTTATCACCTATGCAGCATATAGTTTCTATGGATTAATTCCGCAGGTATTGGCGTTTATGCTGATGGTAATTTTCACAGCCTTTACTGTTGTGGCTGCTATAAACTACAATATGCAGATTATAGCTCATATCGGTTTGGTTGGTGCATATGCAGTTCCATTTTTGTTGAGTGATGGTTCGGGAAAAGTAGCGATCCTGTTTTCGTACACAGCCATTATCAATGTCGGGATTCTTGTTATTGCGTTTAAAAAATACTGGAAACCATTATACTTTGTAGCGTTTGGACTAACGTGGGTCATGTATGTCTCATGGTTTGCATCTAAATACAAGGTAAGCGAACATTTCGGCCTGGCTTTGACATTCCTTACAGTGTTCTTCAGCATTTTCTACCTCACATTACTTGCTTATAAACTGCTTCAAAAGGAAAAATTTGTAATTGAAGATATTTTGATGCTCCTGGTCAATTCATTTATTTTTTATGGGATCGGTTATGCCATATTGAATAATCATGAAACAGGAAAACAATTGTTAGGGTTATTCACACTTTGCAATGCCATTATTCATTTTATTGTTAGTGCAATTATTTATCGACAGAAGCTTGGCGACCGGAACCTGTTTTACCTGATCTCCGGACTGGTGCTGGTATTCATCACAATTGCGATTCCGGTGCAATTGGACGGTAACTGGGTTACTTTATTGTGGGCAGGTGAGGCCACGCTACTGTTCTGGATTGGAAGAACTAAAAATGTTCCGGTCTATGAAACGCTCTCATTTCCCCTGATGTTCCTGGCATTTTTCAGCATATTTCACGATTGGACATCAGTTTACGATACATATAATGTTGATTTTCCCGGGACAAAAATAATTCCCTTGTTCAATATTAATTTTCTTTCCTCAGTGTTGTTCATAACGGTGTTTTGGTTTATTAATATGTTGAATCGAAATGAAAAATATACTTCATCAGTTCAGGCCGAGGTTTCAAAAATATTGAAACTGACTATTCCTTCGATACTATTAATCACCATCTATTTCGCATTTCAGATGGAAATTGCAAATTACTGGGATCAGTTATTTAAGGAATCGGTACATATAGTCAATACTGCAGATCAGCAGAATTATTACCAGGATTATGACCTGATCGACTATAGGACAATCTCAATAATAAACTATTCCCTGCTATTTGTTTCCGTATTGGCATTTGTGAATATTAAAAAATTCAGGAATCAGCAATTGAGCCTGGTAAATTTTGTCCTGATTGTATTTTCCCTTGGTGTTTTCTTATTACAGGGGCTTTATACGTTAAGCGAACTGCGTGAGAGCTACCTGGATCAGACATTAGCGCAATATTATACCAGGGGGATCTTCAACATCATTATCAGGTATATTTCATTTGCATTTGTTATTCTGACTCTTGTTGCGTGTTATAAATACACAAGGGAAGAGTTTATAAAAAGAGATTTTAAAATATTATTTGATTTTATTTTGCATACAACCGTGTTGTGGATTGCCAGCAGTGAACTGATCCATTGGATGGACATGTCTGGCTCAACACAAACTTACAAGATCGGGTTAAGTATACTTTGGGGAATGTATTCATTGTTCCTTATAGCATTCGGTATCGGGAAAAAGAAAAAGCACCTGAGGATTGGAGCAATAGCTTTATTTGCAGCAACACTCATAAAATTGTTTCTTTATGATATTTCGCACCTGGATACCATCTCAAAAACAATTGTTTTCGTTTCATTGGGAGTGCTTCTCCTGATTATTTCGTTTTTATACAACAAATACAAGCATAGTATTTCGGATGAATCTGTCAGCTAAGATTTTTTCTTTCCTGTTCCTGCTCGCCGGTTCATTTTCTTATGGACAGATGAAGCAATACAATTATAAACGTGAACTGAAAGGCGTTTCAGAGCAGTGGCACAAGATCATTCTTCCGGATGACCTGTTCGGAAAAGTTTCCCAGGATCTTTCTGATCTAAGAATTTTCGGTATAACTGCCAGTAATGATACTATAGAAGCTCCTTACCTGCTGCGGCTGGCAACTGAAAAAATATTAAATAAGGAAGTTGGTTTTAAAGTACTCAATACTTCACACAACAGTAAAGGATATTATTTCACATTCGAAGTTCCCACAACTGAACCTGTCAACCAGGTTTTACTAAACTTCAGTCAACTAAATTTTGACTGGAGAATTACGCTCGAAGGCAGCCAGGATATGAAGGAATGGTTCACGATGCTGAATAATTACAGAATTCTGTCAATAAAAAATGAGCTGACCGATTTTCAGTTTACGAAGTTGACTTTTCCGGCTTCAAAGTATCGCTATTTCAGGTTGCAAATTGAAAGCAAAGTAGATCCCGGGTTGACTTCAGCTGAAATTTCATTGAATGAAACTCAACACGGAACCTTCAGGGAATATTCTGCAACGATAACTTCAAAGAATGAAAATAAGCAAACCCGGCAAACTGAAATTAATCTGGAACTGCCATTGGCTGTTCCGGTAAATTATATTAAGATAGGAATAGCCGACACATTTGACTATTACCGACCTGTACTGATTGAATACCTTACCGATAGTTTCCATACGGAGAAAGGCTGGAAATATAATTACAGTGAACTTGCATCGGGCACATTGAATTCAATGGAAGAAAATGAACTTAAATTCCCAGGTAAAATAGTGCGGAAAATAAAAATATTAATAAGTAACCAGGATAATTCACCTTTGACAATTGATACCATACAGATTAAAGGTTATGAACATGAATTGGTGGCGCGTTTTACTGAAAATGCTAATTATTACCTCGTTTATGGAAGCAGTATACATTCAAGGCCAGATTACGACATCAACCGTTTTACGGATAAAATTCCTGCGATGCTTTCTCCATTAGAATTAGGGCAGGAATTAACGATCGATAAAGAACAAGCCTCAATAACAGAACCGCTTTTCAGAAACAAAGCCTGGTTGTGGAGCATCATGATCGTGATAATTGTAACTCTCGGATGGTTCTCGTTGAAAATGATGCGATCGAAGAACTGAGATTGAAATATATTACAGAATACCCTTATACTTTAAAATTGTGCTAGCATGATGCGATCCCTCCCTTCGGTCGGGATGACGGTTTGAATTGTGTATATGGCGGGCGGGGGAGGCGGAAAATGTGAATTATTTTCATAGTGTCGACGTTGCCGCCTCTCCCACAATGAGACACCTGGAAGTATTCTGATTCTGCAATATGCAAATCATAATATTTTCGATTCACTTAACGCGATCCCTCCCTTCGGTCGGGATGACGGTTTGAATTGTGTATATGGCGGGCGGGGGAGGCGGATAGTGTGAATTGTTTCCATGATGTTGACGATGCCGCCTCCCCCGCCCGCCCTTAACTCTCATTGCATCGTCATCCCGAATGCAGCCCTGAAGCTAAGCGCTAGCGAAAGCTTCGGGGCGTAATGAGGGATCGCATCAAATTAGCAACGTGTTTGAGTATTTATGATTCACAAATAACACTTTTTGAACGAAGGTGTATTCCCCTATGAGATACCTTGAAGTATTCTGATTTTGCAATATGCAAATTATAATATTTACGATTCACTTCATGCGATCCCTCCCTTCGGTCGGGATGACGGTTTATTTATAAATTTAGGAGTATATTTATATAATTTTTCTGACTATAACCATGAAACGATACGATACACTCTCCGAAGCCGTTAATGATTTAACAAATCGCGGGTACACTTTTAATTTCAACATTAAACAACACTGCATTGAATGTGTTGAGAATAGCATCCAGGTGCATCCTGAGGAATTTGAAATTGACCAATGGCACAGGTTCCAGGAAATGTCGGATGTAGGGGATGAAACAATTGTTTATGCTATATCATCTGAAAAATATCATCTGAAAGGACTTTTAGTAAATGCTTTTGGAATTTATGCCGATATGGCATCCGCTGAGCTGGCGGCAAAGCTGCACGTTCATAAGTGAAAAATAGATAAACGTTTAACCGGTTGTCGCAGGGCTTAATATAGATTCGTGAAGTATCAGTGTATTCCAAATGTAACCAATAGATTGATCGTATCAAAACCCTTCCAATGCCCGCCTTGTTGAAACCGGATCTTATAGGAAGGCCGTACATTTATCAAAATGCCATTTATCAATTTTAAACCTAATTCCTCTAGATACATTAGCGTCTACTTAATGCTTTATTAATTTTCCATTAACTCTAATTCCGGAAGTATTTGTTAGTGTATAAAAATATACTCCTGAATTCAAAGTACTTAAATCAAACCTATTTTTCAATATAAGAATAGGTTGCATGAAAACCACCTCTCCAAGTATATTGAATACTGTTATTTGATTAAAAAATATGTCATGAGAAAAATCAATGTTTAATATGTCATCAATAGGATTTGGATATACATTAATCATTGAGTTTTGAACTATTTGAGTTTCATTTAAGTTGGTGATCAAATTACCTGTTGAATCAAGTTTTATAATATAGATATCCCGTTCAAAACCATTTGAGGTTAATGAGTTGTATTTCGTTCCGGCTAGTAATACACCGCCATCAGATGTTGCAAGCACTTTAAATAATGTTAAATAATCATTACTGTATGAATAATACTTTTCCCAATAAACGCTTAGATCACTGTTTAATTTAACCAACGCAAAAAAGCTGGGATCTGTTCCAAAATAACTTCCCTGCCAGTTGGAACATGCTCCAATAAAAATATTGGATGTATCTATAAAACTTATCCCATCTGGTGCCCATGCCTCAGTTGTATCAAATTTTCCTAACATCAAAGAATCTTGAATCATCATATCTACGCGAAATTTGCGTATACTCAACTCCTGTATATTATTTGAAATTGTAAACGGGTCATATGTTATCCCATTTGAGATGAACATGCTATCGGAAATCCATTCTGCACTTAAATAAAAAAATGATCTATATACTTCAACCACAGAATCAACAACGCCGTAATTATTGACTCTAATTAGTTCATTATGGACTTCTAAATTTTGAGACGGCCATCCAAATGAGCAAAGAATATAACCAGAAGTATCAGGCAGTTCCAAAATATCATAAGCCACTTCTGTAGGATTGCTTGCTAAGCCTAATTGGTAATAAGCTAGGGAATCCCCATTTATGTCTAATCTCGCATAAAATAATTGGCTATCGGTTGAATTGCTTGCTTTGCCTGTTACCAAAAACTCGCCATTTTGAGTAGATTTATCAGAAAAAACAATTTCATCTGTATTTGGA
>JANWID010000247.1 GCA_025450095.1 Bacteroidia bacterium
GAAATCAAGTGGAATGAACGACATGCAAGAAGGTTCAACTGCAGATGTGTTTTTTATTCACCCTACTTCTTTCCTGAAGCAAACTGAATTGAGTACAGGATGGAATGCTGATATCAGTGATGAATCAATTAACAAACGAACCGATAGTGGAAGTATTCTATACCAGGCCAGTGTTTTTAATGGTGCCGGGAAAATTTATGCTCCCCGTTACCGCCAGGCATTCATTGCATCTTATTATACAGCGGAAAAAGATAAAGCAAGACAAGCATTCGATACTGCTTATGCCGATGTTAAAAAGGCATTCGAATATTACCTTGCTAATTACAATCATGGCCGACCCTTCATCATCGCCTCACATAGCCAGGGAACTACTCACGCCATCAGATTGTTGAAAGAAGTTCTTGATAATGAAAATTCTATTTCAGAAAAAATGGTTGCCGCATACCTTGTCGGGATGGATGTTTATGATACCTTGTTTACTGTATTGAAACCTTGTCGTGAACCAGGAGATAATGGATGTTATGTCACCTGGAGAACTTATGCTAAAGGATATTATCCTGAAGGATATAAAAAACCTTACCGGGATGCTGTGTGTACTAATCCACTAACCTGGCTTACCGAAAGTGTGTATGCCAGCCGGGAATTAAATAATGGAGGAGTGTTGAAGCGATTTAATAAAGTTATCAAGCACTTATGCGATGCCCAGGTTGAAGATGGTGTGTTGCGAATTGAAGAACCTCGTTTCAAAGGACGTATTTTTTTCAATTTTAAAAACTACCACATTGTAGATTACAACCTCTTTTATATGAATATCCGTGTAAATGCCATGGACAGGGTTCGTTTATTTACTGATCAGAAACCGAAAGAAAATTAATTTACTGTTGAGCAACAGTGCTATTGTAAAACAATTTTCCTGATAAAAGTTTCATTGCCAACTTCTAACCGTAAGGTATATATGCCTTTAGCGGCTGTCTCCAGTGAAAAACTGTGACCAGTTGGAACAGTTACAAGCTTAGTAATTATACTTCTGCCGGTTATATCAAAAATCTGAATGGATACCGGAAGATCATTATTTTCAGTTGTGATAGTATATATCCCGCTTGACGGATTAGGATAAATTGAAAATACTGTTTCTGTCTTTTCGCTTCTTATGGCAATAATCCGTGAGTAAGTGAATTGTCCATCAAAGTCAGTCTGGCGAAGTTTGTAATAATTAATTCCATCAGCAGCTCTGTTGTCCAGGAATTCATAATTATTTTGCGATAAACTTGTTCCCATTCCATCGACTGTGGCAATTGATTCAAATGAAATTGCATCACGGCTGCGTTCCAAGGTAAAATAATCATTATTCAATTCGGTAGCAGTTGACCATTCTAATAAATTGCCTTTGATGGTGTTTCTTCCAGTGAATGACAGCAACTCAATAGGAAGTGGCGAACTGATTTTGGTATACCAAACCGGTGAAGTCCATGATATATTTCCATCCGCCTGGATGATTTCTCCAAAATAATAATAGGTACCGGTTACAAACACATGAGTGTAATTTAGTGTGCTGGCATTGCTGACACTGGTAAGAATTACAGGTGCTATATTGCTTCCCGGAATTCCATACCAAATCCGGATTGTTGAAGTTTGTTCTCCATCAGGATCCGTTGCATTTATTACCAGTGCAGGATTTACTGATTGCGTAACAATGCTGCCCATTGGATATACAGTATTCAGGGTGAATGATAAATTCAGGTTAAAATCTTCTGTGGCATAAAAGCGCATGTTCAGCATGGCATCGATGATAGATGACTTCGAAAGCGATGTTGCAAGCACTACTGTTCTGCCTTCGCTGGATTTTCCCATAGTGGCAGAGTTGTGATTATCCAGGTCCACAGTAGGTCCCAGGTGATAGCCTTTACTCAAAAGTATTTTATAATAGTTGGCATTATTACCCGCTGCAGGATCAGTATAAGTAGTATTGGTTGAATTGTAGGGACCGTTTTTAATTGCCACACCTACTACTGCATTATCATAACTCAGATTGAATGGTGTGCCGGCCATATTATCGAAATCACTCATATTAGGATGGCACAAAGAGACAAATGCATTAGGTGTGCCATTTACCAATCCAAATAAAGTTGCATAATCACCTTTTGCGCAATACACATTGTAGTTACCTGTGTTCCATCCCACAAGTTGATTGATTCCATAAACTCCCACATGTCCGCCGGTTGAAATAGTTCCCCATTCCATCCCGAAAAGGGCAACAAAATCATTATGTGAGATGTTGTAATTATCAGCTTCAGCAATACCACTTGCATATTTTGCAGGTGTCATTACCGGTCCCTCATTGTGATTGTGATCTGCAATTCCCATGAAATCAAAATTCAGCGCTGTATTGCCAATGTTATAACAGCAATAAGCACTATTTACTCCATTGCAAACATTATCCATGTCGCCATCAGAATAGTCGCTGTGTGCATGTAAATTTCCAAAGTATAAGTTATAGGATGAAACAACTGAAGTGGTACCTGTAATTATTGCAGGACTGCTTTCAAAGTAATTAGTGTTACATCCTGAGGAATTCATTTCATAAATAGCGAAATGATAAGTGGTGCTTGACAATAATCCTGTGACAGTTACCGAATTTCCTACTCCGGAATATACCACATATTCACCCGGACCAGTAATGCTTCCCGTTCCAAATACTGAATTGGCTATGTATGAAACTCCATCAGCAGGACTTGTGGTAACAGCAGAATTTGCTTTGCAAACAACAATGCAATAATCGCCATCGCCTCTTGTCCATGCCAGTTGAATGCTGCTTGATAATCCGGATACAATTAATGGTGAAGAGGGAGGTACTTGTGGTTGATTAGCGGGGATACAAGGAATAGTATTCAGGCTTCCAATAGCAGGATTCGTAACCAGGTAATTTATCGTACACCCGGTGCCGTTATATTCAAAAACACGGAATTCATAATTTGTTATAGGCGTCAATCCATTCGCAGTAACAGTATTGCTGCTTCCCTGGTAAATCACATACTCACCCGGAGCCATCAGTGTTCCTAATCCAAATGTAGAATTTGCAATGTAAGATGCGCCATCAGTTGGTACACTGGTGACAGGCCCGTTTATTCTTCCAATCACCAGGCATTCACTTCCATCGCCTCGTGTCCAATTTAAAGTAGCTGAATTAGCACCTATAGATGATGCGGTTACCAATGAAGAAGGCACAAGGGGTTCCGGATTAACAACACACAAATTCGGAATCCTCACATTATCGAAATCTCCAAAATCGGTGGATGATGTAGCATGGTTCCATAAGCAACCGAGAAATAATAAGTCGGTGCCGGTATAGGTAGCATCACTTGTTGTTACGCCTAACTGAGAATACGATGCAGAGGCAGGATCTGCAAAAGGACCGGTGGGAGCAGATGAAACATACAGGCTCCAATTATTACCAATCGGGTTATAAGTTACTTTCACAGTGAGGTAATCACTTCCATAATCAACAACCGGTGCAATAATATTGGTAAGGTTTGCATTTGCATCAAGTCCGTTTACAAATCGCACCAGGCGTAAATTATCGGAGGGCCCTGAATTTCCCAATACAACCGCATAACCATTACCAGTTAAAAAGTTATTTGAGTTGCAACCCAGCACAAATGCAACTCCGTAATTACTGGCATCAAAACCTGATGGATCGGGACGACGCTGACGCATATTAAATGCCCATGTTAAAACGCCGGTATTGGAATTGAATACGGTATTATAGGCTGCTGAAACATCACGATAGCAATAGTCTCTTCCTGCAGTTGCACTTCCTAATTTTAATTGATTGGAGAAAATAACGTTTCCGGTATTCACAACCGTTTCTACTTCAATCCAACTGTTTCCAACTACGTTGTTGTCGGCTCTTTGAAAATCATCCAATAAAACAGTTTGCGCATATGCAGGTGTAATCAACACCAGCAATTGCACAAAGAATATAAAGAATCTGCAGCAATATGATTGCCCCATCCCCAATAAGTCAGGCACTGTTTAATTCGATGGAAAAGAAAGGTTTTTTACAGCAAACCGATTGAATAACAAAAATATAGAAAAATCCCGGATTGCACAACACCCTGTTCATTTCTTATATTATCAATCCATTAATTTCCAGAAACATCCATTAATTTTACGGTATACGGGAGAAATCATGAAAAGCACCAGGTTTATTGTTGTATTGATCACCTTTTCATCAATTCTGTTCAGAGCATGTCATAAGGAGGACGATGCGGAAGTAGCTCAAACAGGCACTATCACCGGGGAATTGAGGCTTACTGATGAATTTGGCAATGAATTTTCCGACCAAAGTGACATGGTGGTTTCTGTAGAGGGAAAGGGAACGGGTGTTTCAGGTTCTGATGGTAAATATGAAATTACCGGGCTGCCTTCGGGTACTTTTGAACTGAGCTTTGAAAAGGATGGGTTTGGAACCTATAAACGATTCAGTATACAGGTTATAGCAGGTCCAGGCGCAACGGCATTAAATGGTATTGATTACCTGGGACAAAAAAGCACAACAGCCATTTCTAACTTAACGGCGACAATTAACCCGGTTGATTCCACACTTAATATTGGATGTTCTATAGCCCCGATACCTGATCCGGGAACCCCAAGAGCATTCAGGTTATTTTTTGGTAAGAATAATTTGGTGAGCGGACAAGATTATCAATACACTCCTTCCAATACCTGGGTTGCTTCAACTGCTTCGGGTTTAATCACTGGTTTAAATCCGGAAGTGTTATACAGTAATGGATATGTTCCTGGAGAATGGGTATATTTGATTGCTTACGGCGAATCAATCCGAACTAATTCCTACACCGATCCGGTGACAAATAAGAAGGTGTTTCCCAATATCAATACTTCTTCACCATCTAATGTGGTTAGTTTTATATTACCTTAACCCTTCGACTACCTTTTTTTAAGCATGATAATTTGTTAGTATTCAAATTTTGTTTAATTTAAAAATTATTCACTCCAAGCTCAGGGCAAGCCTAATTCTGATTACTCCTGCTAACTTTTTTTCAAATTAAGATGAATCCCTTACCAATTGATTTTCTGAATTCAATGAAATCTGCATTGGTGGATGAGTTTGATGACTTCATTAAAAGTTTGAATTCTCCATCACCTGTTTCATTGCGATTAAATCCCTCAAAGAGAATTTCACAATTTGATTCGAACGAAAGAGTTTCATGGGCCAGTGATGCATTTTATTTGCCGGAAAGAATTTCATTCACGCTCGATCCGTTATTCCATGGAGGTTGTTACTATGTCCAGGAAGCAAGTTCAATGTATGTGGAACAGGTAATTAAAAAAATAACAAATTCAACTACGCCGGTTAGAGTGCTTGATTTGTGTGCAGCTCCCGGAGGTAAGTCTACTCAATTGCTAAGCATTCTTCCTGAAGGTAGCCTGCTTGTCAGCAATGAAGTAATTTCATCAAGAAATAAAATATTGCAACATAATATTTCCAAATGGGGATATGATAATGTTATTGTTACACAAAACGAAGCAGAAGATTTCGGTCGATTAAATAGCTTTTTTGATATTATCTTAGTGGATGCCCCCTGTAGCGGGGAAGGATTATTCAGAAAGCAACCCAGTGCTGTGGAAGAATGGAGTGTTGATAATGTGAATCATTGTTCAGTTCGACAAACTTCAATACTGGATTCGATTTATGATTCGTTGAAAGAAGGTGGTCATCTTATTTATTGCACATGCACATTTGAAACATCTGAAAATGAAGAGCAGGTTGCAAGAATGGTGGAATACTATCAAATGGAAGTCGTGGAATTACCTTTAACGGAATCTAAAATTAAAAAATCAAATGGGGGATTAAGATTTTATCCCCATCATGTGAAAGGAGAAGGATTTTTTATTTCGCTTTTGAAAAAAA
>JANWID010000248.1 GCA_025450095.1 Bacteroidia bacterium
GCGTCCAACAAAACCAATCGTATCATTTATAAATTCAAGACTTCTCATATCACCGCTAATCGACGCGACTGAATTCCAGGTCTCACCATGATCAGTTGTCTTATAAACATGGGTGTTATTAGTCGAAGCAAAATAGCCCACGGAATCATTGACAAATGAAATATCTATTCCATAAACAGAACCGGGTGGATTTATGGCATTAATTATTTTCCAGCTCCCCTGTGAAAATGAACCTGTACTCACAATAAAAAAAATACAAAAGGGTGAAAGAAAATTCTTCATAAAATTATTTATGATGAAATACTTGCTTAGTAAATGTACAGGAAATAGTCCGTTGTATCGTCAGTTATTTGTAATAATCTAATATACCATTATCATAGAAGCATAATGCCAGTTGCGTTACAAAAAGGTTACGCATTTCAGTAATCTACATTCACTCCCTTATAATAACCTTCCTATACCCTGTAAAAGCATCAGCATTCACCTGTATAAAATAAATTCCTGCTGACAACCCCCTTAGATCAATTCGCTCTACCAGTTCTTTTTTAGCAATCGCAATTTTATTCACTTCCACTCCCATTACATTGAAAAGTTTCACATCGTGGCAAATACTATTTAAAAATGCTTTTACATAAATATAATCGTTGGCGGGATTCGGGTAAACGGAAAATTGAAGTTCATCCTGAAGCTGGTTAGCCGGATGCAATGAGGTAGTCAGTGTTGAATCCAATACAATATTTTCATCACCTGCCTGGTAATCGGCCCAGATAAAATACGTCATCAGCATTTCGTCGTTTGTTGTAGGGCCGTTATAAACGGTGATAGGAGGGTTGTTCGGGTTGTGTGGATTGTTTACCGTATTATCATATGATGCATTGCTGAATATTCGGGCGCCGGCAGGAATTTTCTGAATCTGCTGAAACATAAAATATTTCTGCCAGTGAAAATCCCAGTGAGGAATATCAATCAGAGGAACCGAATCCAAAGCAAGATCCTTATACCATACCTTGTATGACTTTCCAAGTTTATGCATGTGCGGACAAATAGAAATCAGCGAACGGTTAATGGGCATGGGTGCCGACATCTGGTCAAACGTAGTAATCACATTCGGGGGAATCACCAATGGGCCTTGCGAAGCAACGGGGCCATTCAAAAGCCATCCAACATGAATCGTTCTTATATTTCCCCCGGTGGTGATGAATCGTAAATTCATTTTTGTGGAATCGGTCAGACCCTGTCCACCGGGACCGTAATGTATTTCAAAAACAAAGTCTGCTCCAGGAGGAACCATGATTCCCCAGTTATTGGGATACTCCACCACGTTGCCGCCAACCTGCCAGGCATTCATATAGTAATTCGAAACCATGCCTCCGCTGAATCCGGGTAGTGGCGTTATGGAATCATTGTAAAATGAAGTTCCTGTTAAATCGTAATGAATATCGGCATGATGCACTAATTGTGGTAAACCCGGGATCACTTCAATTTTACTAACGTATACCGTATCTGTAAACCCGGTGTGCATGGCGAAGTACCGGTACTCATCGGTATTGTATTGCAACGTGTACGGCGGAATTTGCGCAACAAAATGTACGCTATCCAATACGGAACCTGTTACCGAAAATACCGGTGGTGCGGGTTCCAGCAGCGTATCCCCAAGTGGCATTCCTGCATTGATCCAGTCATCGATAGCCGTAATCTCCAGCGAATCCAGCACCGCTTCATAGGCAAAATGCCGGTAGGCAGGATCGGCCGGCCAGGGTGGCATGTGGTGGTCGTTTACCTGGTCCTGAATGTCCGTTGAATTGTTAAAGACATCCTGGTAACTCATTAATGGAAAAGGCGCCACTGTTCCCTGGTGGTGGCACGATGAACAATTGTTATAAATAATCGGCGCAATAGTAGTGCTCCAGTCGGGTCCCTGGGCAACCAGGCGGCAACACCATAAAATAAAAACTATTGGAAGGAGAAAATATTTCATCCGTAAAGATTTGCCTGTTTAAGCAAATATAATGATTTTCCAGACTACTCAATCCTTCACTATCTTACCTAGCCTGATCAAACCATTTTCATTTCGCACTTCATACACATACAAACCCTTTGCAAATTGCTCTGTATTCAACGAAGAGAGCTGGTAAATTTCTGTTGTATAATTATTCTTGAAGTAATGTCATAAAGAATGAATTCTGAAAACTCGTTATTATTCATTTTAATATTGACATTTTCAGAAAATGGATTCGGAAATATATTTAATGCGCTTTGGATTATTTGATCATTAATTCCTACATCCTGTAAATTGATCAGATATGCACCTGCAAAATCAGGAGCACCAGGTGAGAACTGAAATTCTATTTTAATTCCTTGTACCGTATCAGTGGCAATTATTCCGAAATCCAAGTCATAGTCAAGAGAGAGCATGTAATGGGATGATGAAAATAGTTGATTAAAACATGAATTCGAAACGACTTGCCATGCTATAAAACCAGGCAGGGTATCCCAGTCTGATAAAAATACACTATGGGTTGTGGAATAAATACCACTAGTCAATAATAAACTAACAATATAACTGGAAGGATGAAATCCTGTTTCCAATAATAAATCGTTCCCGGTACTGTCAACATCAGTTAAAGAAAAATTTCCGGTTGTAACAACATTACTATTTAAATTAACCCAGATGGAGTCATCGGGAAAATGAGCAACATAACCATCACTACAACCAGTAGGATGAATTGCATTTGCAAGGTGGCCGTATAAGGGATATCCTCCAAGGGTTTGTGAATTTGCCAACCGCGGACAATTGATTATCAAAAAAATTAATACCAGGAAATTTCGCAGCGTCATGATGAAGTTAACCTCAATAAACATTTACTCTCTCAACATACTGCATGTTATTCTTCTTCAATTTTAAAATATAACAACCAGGCTGAAGATTGCTGATTGCAATTTTGTTTATTGTCCCGGTAAAATTTCCATTCATTACAGAACGGCCAAGCAAATCGATCAATTCATAATCACAGGAATTAAAATTTGTGATTACAGTCAACTCATTATCTACAGGGTTTGGATAAACATTTATTGAAGCGGAAGTAAGTTCATTCAAATTCAACGGCTGACCAACATGATTCACCACTGTATTGGTAATAACAGGCGGATTAAAGTCAAAATAAATAGCCGCTATGTTTTGAATGCTGTCGCCAGGTTGTAATGTTGTCTGAGGTTTCAATTTATACTGAACATATCCGTGGCTGTCAGGCTCATTATTTACAGAATCAGGAAGATTTATATTGGCAAAAGTAAATTGAACAATATTTCCGGTAACTACAGTATTTACTTCATGACTGGCATCCAGTAATGTGAAAGTTGACTCCTGGAGATTTGCATCCAGCGTATCGGTTATCACAATGTGCTGAGCTGGAGCATTGCCTGTATTCTGGAAATTAATAGTATACGTTAACCAGGACTGATACTGCGTAATATCACCCGATGGGTAAACCTGTTTATCATTGGGATCATTAGAATTTGCCACACTGGAACAAATAACAAACTGGTTGTTCACTGCATTAAAATCACCTGAAAGAGGAGTAACAGTGATAGTAAAACAAACGGTATCACCCATCTGGGCCAGGGTATCTGTTGCCATGAAAAATTTAAAACTGGTATATGGTGATATAGCACTGAAGTCAGTAATTGTATACAACAATGAATTTGCTCCGGTTGTCGGTGTCAGACTTCCTGGTGCAGGCCCTTCATAACTTACAGGACCAGTGAAATCGATTTGCACGGTACCGGAAATGCCGGTAGCACAAGCCATATTATACAGTCGTGACATGTCTCCTGCAATCAGGCTGATATTGGAAGTATCTCCAGGCACAAAATGATTTCCTGATATTGTCAGAACACCAACATCAAATCCGGGTGGGCATTGAAGTCCGAAATCCATATCCAGATCAGTAGAATCAACTGCAGTGAGAACAGATGTACGAACTCCGGAAGCAGGACAATTTACAATAAATGGCACACCCACGGTATCAACTGAATAATCATAGGTTCCAAACGGCACTTCAATAGTGTACAATCCATTCTGTAAAGTAATGACCTGCTGTAAAAGAATCGCACCCTGGTATAAGTTTATTTTCATCCTGTTTAGTACGCTTTCACCAGGGTCATTTATGCAGTTACTATTCGAATCATTAAACACCTGTCCGGCAATGTTGTAATAAAAATCACAGCTGTTGGAATTAAACTGATCACATAAGGGTAACGAAATCAGGTTAGGAGTACTGATTGCTATATCACCGTAATTTGGCAGACAATTAATTCCTGTATTACTGAATCTGAAATTAGCGATTTGTTTCAACCGGCGCAGGCAAACCAGGTTGGGGTTGTCTTCAATATTTAACATGTTTAATACAGGAGGAAGATCCGGAAGACTGGTGAGCTGATTAAAATTTACTCTGATGTCTGTCAATCCTGTCGGTAGCGCTGGCAATGAAGTAAGTGTTGAATGTGCACAATTTAGTTGATGTAAAAAAGTCGGTAAAGTTGGGAAAGTTGTTAAAAGGGTATAGTCGGCAATGATCGCATTTAATCCTGATGGAAGCGCTGGTAATGCAGTTAATGGGTTATTGGAACAAACAAAATTATCCAGTGAAGCTGGTAATGCCGGTAAAGACGCTAAAAAATTATTACTGCAATCGATAGAATTCAATAAGGGAGGTAATGCCGGCAATGTGGTGAGCTGGTTACTTAAGCAATTGAGAGTGGTTAAACTTGTGGGCAGTGCCGGCAGCGAAGTTAGTTGGTTATCGCTGCAGGTGAGTACTGCTAAACTATTGGGTAATGCGGGAAGTGAGATAAGTGTGTTATTTTCACAAAGCAGACTATGTAATTGGGATGGTAATGCCGGTAACTGAGTGAGAATATTATTACGACAATCCAATTCCCATAAATTTACAGGTAGTATGGAAGGAAGTGAATTTAAAAAACCATTATAACATCGAAAAGAAGTCAGATTTGGAGGTAATGCTGGCAGATTGTTCAATGGATTATCCATGCAGTACAATGTTGTAATGTTCTGAAAGTATTGAATGCCATCCAGGTCTCCAATGTATTGATTTGAACAATCTATTGAGGTTGCATTTTGAACACTGGGATGCTGGGTATCCATCTGGTTTCCCGACATGGCTCCGGAAAATCCATTATTATTTAAAAAATTTACAAAATTGGGATCGGGGATAGTCACTACCTGGCCAATTACTTGCGGGCACCAAAGTAGAAAAGCGGTAACAAAAGGAATAAATGCTTTCATGATTTTCAGAGTTTGATCAAATATAAAGAAAAAAAAATTGTTTCTCCCATATTTTACCATTCAACAATTATTCAGTTTTGTAAGTTGCTATTCTTAGATAGCAATTTTTTAATGTTTTTTAAAAATTAACAGATACAAGCGATTTGTTTACCAGTGATCATCAAGGTGATGCCTCCGACTGATATTGTGGGACATCTGATTCGTATAATTCGTAGATTCGTAGCGAAGCATTCGTACATTCGTTACATTCGTAGCGAAGCATTCGTACATTCGTTACACCATGGATCGGAAAAAAGTAAATATCTGGTGGGGACCCCCCTGGAATTTTATTCATACAATTGAATCAATCGTGTTTCAGAAATTTCCCGGTGTATATGGTGTTTTCATTTTGCAGCTTCACTAAATATATCCCATTGACAATTTGTTGCAGGTTCAGTTCAATTTCCTTCCGGTTGAAAAATTCCTCTTCCAGTACTTTTGTTCCGAAAGCTGAATAGAAGGAAAGAATTCCTTTCGTTAAGTTTTCCGGTATGGACACTGTTACCCGGTCTCTTGCAGGATTAGGAAAAATTGTAAGGTGAAAATCCTCTATCTGATCCATAATACCGGTAAGTGAATCTATAAGTTGCCCGGTGCAGGCATCATAGCGGTACCAGGGTATGGACTGTGTTGTACAATTAAAAGCAGAATCCACTATAGTTATCAGGCTGTATGAAACCGGAAAACCAGTATTTGTTACCGGCAGATTTAATATCGAATCATTCAGATTCTGATAAGCGCAAAATCCGTTAAATGCGGAATCGACATGAAAAACATGAAGATTATCGGCCCTGCTGACACCATACCAGCCATTCCCTGAATCAGGAATAAGAGAAGTTAAACTGGATATGTTAAGCTGTGGAATATTCATTGGAGAATTCACCAATAAAAGGTTACCAAGGGTATCAAATTGATAAACTGCCGGAATTCCACTTTTTTGACAATCAACCAAACATCCATTGTCGGTAATATTGATATGAAGAATTCCTGTAGCAGAAGTAGTGTTTCCAAATATCTTTTTAGCCCATATGAGCTGATTCTGAAAATTAAAGTGGTACAATCCTGCTGAGAGCGGAGCAAGTGCGACCATGCAATAAGTATCACCATTTGGTGCCTGAGCAATTAATTTTGGCCGGCTACCTGCATTAGTAACGATGTGGTTTGCTGAGGTAAAAGTATATACCAGGTTATTGGTTATAATTCCCGATGTATCCATATCCAGGATGAATAAATCATCACCCGGAGAAGGTGTAATTCCAAAAATTTTTAATTTGTCATTACCCATGTCAGAAACTCCTTTTATTTCAAAGATCTGATTGGAAAAAAAGAAAGTTTTTTCAACATTTCCGAATTCATTAATTATCGCCATTTTTTGGGAATTAAAAAGTATGAAACTGCTATGCCCGAAAGAATTGGTTCGATGCTGACTTCCAATATTGAAGTATATTTTAGACCATATCACATTACCATTCAGATCAAGCTTAAAGGCAGCTAGCTCAGAACTAAAATTTATGTAAACAGGAACTAAAACTATTACAGTAGAATCTGGTAAAGGAATAAAATCCCTGACTATTCCACTTGTGGATGGGAAAGCAATTAATTTATTAAATACCATATTGCCATAATCATCGATTTTAAAAATGATGAATCCGGAGGTATCGCTTTCTATCCCCATTAAGCTTCCATCGGCATTTTTTATCAGAAGCGGTTCCCTGTCCGGGTTACCCGATGGTGAATGCTTGTATACATAATCAAACAATGGTTGAGAATATACCTGGCAACTTAAAAGCGCAGAAATAAATACTGTAGAAAAAATTATGAAAGTTGATTTTAAATCCATATTACGATATTAATCAGGATAAATATAAACAACTATCTTTTAATTATAAAATTCATGTTAATGACTTCATCAGATACTGTGGAGACAACTGATTTGTATTATTCGTATTATTCGTAGATTCGTAGCGAAGCATTCGTACATTCGTTACACCATGGATCGGCAAAAAGCCAATATCTGGTGGGGACCACCCCGGAATTTTGTTCCTGCAATTGAACATCGTCGCATCAGCTGGCTCGAGCTGTTCTATGATTTAGTTTATGTTATCGCCATTTCAAGAGTTACACATCATTTTGCAGCGCATCCCGGACTATCAGGACTGATAGATTACCTCTACCTGTTCATCATGATCTTCTGGGGATGGATCAATGGCAGTCTCTACCATGATCTGCATGGCTCTCCCGGTATCCGCACCCGCTTCATGACGCTGTGGCAGATGGTTGCAGTTGCTGCGCTGGTGGTTTGCCTGAGCAGTTCTCCTGAAATTGTTGTGTTCCGGACAACCGTTGCACTGATGGTATTGCAACTATACATCACGTATCTCTGGTGGAGTGTTGGGATTTACGATAAAGCCCACCGTGTTTACAACCGTCCTTACACAATTTGCTACCAGCTTGCAACGGCTATGCTGGGAGTTACCTTGTTTACAAAGCTACCATATGAAAAAATGATTTTTTGGGTAGCGTTAGTTCTGAATTTTCTTCCTCCGTTCCTGGTCATCCGTAAACTTCGCAGGAACAACACCGACTTCTCACTTTCTCCAAATATGGTCGAGCGACTGGGATTACTTACCATTATCGTTTTCGGTGAGTGTGTGTTGGGCGTTATCGACGGCGCAGTTCCCATCAGTGATTTGAACGCGACACTCTGGATCAACTTCACTCTGGGCATCCTGGTGATCTTCGCACTATGGTGGATCTATTTTTCCATAATCGGTGATCGGGAAAGTTGCGGAGGATTTCTGAATGCGAATATGATTGAGCTGGCATACATTCCCACACTGGCATCGCTGGGAATTATTGGCGCATCGTTTCCAGCATTATTCCTGATATTAACAGAATCAAGTGAAGAGCATCAATTTGCTGTGAAGATGTTTTTCGGCGGAGGGCTCGCAGTTTTCCTTTTGGGAATCATTCTCATTTCATTCCTGTTGAAATATCCTAAAGAATTCGATTCAGTTAAAAAAAAGGTGCGACTGGTAACTGAGGTAATCGCATTTTTAATTTTAATGGTTACCGTTTTACCTGGTATTACGCTCACCGTTTACCTGGTCCTGGTTTTTGTGTTGTTGCTGTCGCTGGTAATTTACCTGACACGAATCTGGTTTGTGTTGCAATTGCAGATGATGGAGCAGGAGGGGTAGTAATCAGTCATCGCGCAGGCAGGGCTAAAGCCCGATCACATTACCGTGTATACCCCGGCCTGAAGGCCGCGGTTAGGTTAGATATCTTTAGGTTTTCGTGAACTGGATTTTTTAACCCCGGCCTTCAGGCCGGGGTCAATCAGAAATCAATATATGGGCTTTAGCCCTGCCTACTCGGCGTAGGTGTAGCGTAGTAGCAGTAAGCAAAATGAAAAGCAATTAATCGTATTTCAAAAATTTCCCCGAATACAAAGTGTTCTCATTTCGAATTTGTAAGAAATAAATTCCATTGTTGATTTCACCCAGGTTCAATTCAATCTCACGCTGATTGAAAAAATTCTTCTCCAGTACTATCGATCCAATGGAATTGTAAACAGAAATAGTTCCTGGGGATAAATTTTCCGGAATGGTAACCGTTATCACATCATGAGCAGGGTTTGGAAAAATATTCAGCGGAACAGATTGTAGCTCTGAAGTTGCAGTTGTTGAATCGATCAGCTGTCCGGTACAGGCATCATAGCGGTACCAGGGAGTGGAAGTAACAGTATAGGAAACTGTACTTACAACATAAGTGCTGGGAAATTTTAAAACTGAATAAGGCGAAGCATTTAGTGACATGGTTACCAGCGGAATCTGGAGAGCCTGGTAACCGCAAAAACCATTCATAGCGGAATCTGTATGGAAAATATATAAATGTGGTGCCGACATCGCACAGAGCCAACCGTTACCCGTATCGGGTGCCATTGATTGAACAATTCCCACACCTGCACCCATGGGTGATTTTAGCCATTCCATATTGCCGGTAGAATCAAACCTGGCGATCAATGGACTTACGCTGGTTGTATAGTCTGCTGTAACTATGCATCCGTGATCATTGGTTGCCATTATATTTCTCGGGTTACCGGCATCTGGAAATTTCCGTGCCCACACCGGCTGATTTTGCGAATTGAAATAACAGATACCAAAACAATCAAGCGGACTACCCGCGAGATTGAGCAGGCTGAATGTTCCGCCGGATGGTGATTGGGCCAGCATCTGGTACGGAATTACCGTAGCTCCGGATAAGCTGTCGCCGTTAAAAATGTATTCCCAGTTGTTGGTGATGGTACCCGAAGTATCGGTATCAAACATAGCCGTGTGTGGAGATGGATTCATAGTATTTGCAAAAACCCGCGTCATTCCATTCCCGGCGTTCAAAATGTCCCAGATGTAAATATTGGGGAAGGAAAATGCTTTTTGAAATGCACCGGATGAATCTATCCAGACTATAGAATTGAATTGGCTGACTACTAAGCCACCACCCTGGGTGGGAATCATTTTGCGGGGGGAATCATTCGTATTGGTATATTCTTTTACCCAAATGATATTCCCCGACAAATCACATTTTATGATGATGAAAGAATTCGAGGTTTCAAATCTCTGTGCCATGATTGCAATGGTGGAATCTTCCAGCAAGCATGTTTCATAAGGGGTAAGCAGGGTGTTCGGACTTATTCCGAGACTAACTATATTTTTCCAGTCCATACTTCCGTCAGGAGCAATCCGGTAAAGCTGGAAATTATCTGTGCCGGTTCCTATTTCTGTTCCGATCAGGCTGCCGTCGGAACAACTTTCAATAACAGGATAAACAAAATTTGTTGTTCCGGGAGAAGTGTAATAATATCCGTATAACGGCTGTGCGCCAGCCTTGAAAATCGAAATAAATAATAATATTGTGATGAAGAGGTTTTTCATAAGTGAGCAGAATTTTGATAAATGTAAGTTATTTAGCTTTTGCTAACAAAAAATCCTTATTCCACTGCCGACTTTCCACTGCCGACTGCATACTGCCCACTGCTGACTATTTTTTCTCACCCTGCCGCAATTTTTCCTCATGCATCAAATTCTGAAACACTGTCACAGGTTGGTTTTTCATTGGCATGTTTTTTCCTGCAAAAGTTTATTAATCAAAACATGAATCCAATGAAAAAAACAATTTTAACCATGCTGGCAGCTGGCATTGTGGGAATGCTGGCAGCTCAGACAACGAATCCCCAGGGTACAAGTACCACTACAACGAAAACTACCACCACGACCACCGTACAGCAGAATGTCCAGCCTCCGGGAGCAGTGACCAAGCGATTCAATACCGATTATCCGAATATGCGTTCCAGCTGGACCATGAGCGGTAGAAATTATCGTGCTGAATATGCGGATGCTAACACTCGTCTTGGCAGGGCTGTGATTTATGATGAAACCGGTGCACCGGTTGGAATGGAACGGGAAATTGCAAAAGGTGAGTACCCGGTAACCATTAATGAATACTATTCAACAACCTACCCGAATGAAACTTACCGGGTATGGACGATTGATGACAACGCAGTTAAACGTAATTATTTCGTCACCCGTAAATCGGAAGTGATCTGGTTTGATGACAAGGGAAATTATACCCGGAAATCAGCAGTGAACCAGGATATGCCGAAGTAACAATCTGTTTATGTAATTTCAATAAAAAAGCGACCGGTTCATTGAGCCGGTCGCTTTTTTACAATAAGATATGAACCTCCAAAAATGCGATTTTTGGAGGTCATTTATTTTACAAGGTATCTTCTTCTTCTTCGCTATAAGTCTCGCTCATCGACTTTGCTTCATCGTTCACCGAAACCGCAATTTCAGTTAGTTCTTCATCGGTAGTTTCTTCTTCATCGAGTGAACGTCCCATTAAATCATGAAGATTACTGAAGCCCAGAACATCGGCCAGTTCACAAATAGAACCATAGGATGCGATTTCATAATGCTCGACTTTCTGTGCACCGATAATCAGTGCTGAGTCGCGTACCGGACTTTCCTCATACTCTTCAATTATTTTTTGTCCTTCCTCAATGAGCCCTTTCATAGCGGCACATTCTTCTACTTCCTTTGCATCGATTTCGAATTTAGTGAAAACTTTTTCCAGGCGGGAAAACTGTTTTTTTGTTACTTCAAGATGTTTCAAGAATGCTTTTTGCAGCTCCGTGCTGTACGCAGCTTTCGCCATTTTTGGAAGCGCATCAATTAACTGCTGTTCCGCACTGTAAATATCCTTCAGGTTATCTTCCAGTAATTCTTCCAGTGTCTTCTGCTTTTTTTCACTGTTGGAATTTTTTGCCGGATTTGACTTGCGAGAAGGAGCCACCCGGCGTTTTTTACTTGTAAGGTTTGTCCTTGACCGTGATTTTGTTGTTGTCATGTTTAGGGTTATTTAAGTTTTGAAAATTTCTATTTAAATTATATTATATAAAGATTTTACCGGTCGTTCCACCTGCGGTATTCGCTACTTCCTCTATGGGATGCACGTCCTCCCCGCGAAGCAATACTACGGACTTCATTTCGTGGCATAGATGCAAATCCCCTGCGACTGCGTTCACTATTGCCACGACTGTTTCCACTATTTGATTCATTGCTGCGACCTCCACCGTAATTACGTCCTCTGCTGCTGCTTCGGTCTCCGGAATGGCTTCTGTAATTTTCATTACCAGCATTTGATGCGCGGCCGCCCCTTGCGCCAATGCGCCTGACTTCTTCCCGTGGCATTGCAGCAAATCCGCGACGACTGTTTCCGGAACGGGTATTATCCCTTTCCCGATAGCTATCGGGAGTATTGTGACGATCGTGACTATTCGGTCTGTTGGAATTATGGGAACCATCGGTAGAGCGCCTGCTGGTATCATAACGTGTACTGCGTTCTCTGCCGGTTGATTCATAATCGCGGCTTCTTACTGGTCGGGAAACGCGGCCCGCCATCCTGGAAAGCTCTCTTACATCATCCCGATTCATGGATGCAAAGCCCCGGCTGCTGCGGCCGGTATCGTAATCTTCGTCATCAAATTCATCATACTCATCATAATCATCACGATATGAATCCTCGTATTCATCATCGAAATCATCGCTTCTTCTTCCACGGAATGAACGATTGTCGTCATCGTAATCGTCGTATTCATCCTCATCATAGTTTTCATCATAACCATCGTCAAAGTTGTCGGGCGAATAACTTTCACGTGATCGTAAATCCTCATCACTGCGTCGATCATAAGAGCCTCTCGCTCTCTGGTCGGACCTTCTGCGTGTTGTGTACATAATAAGAAATATTTATTGGTTAGAAAAAATGAAGAGACAAAAAATATGCCCGCAAC
>JANWID010000249.1 GCA_025450095.1 Bacteroidia bacterium
ACAGACCAGTTCAGAAGTTTTCCTGCATAAATCAGGTTCATGGTACCGATACCGGTCATCACAGAAGTGCCGTTCATAACGGCGATACCTTCTCTTTTGTGAATCGTGAGCGGCTTCAGTTTTTCTGCTTTTAACACAGTAGTGGCATCCGCAATTTCACCTTTGTACCAAACTTTACCTTCTCCAATCAAACCAAGAGCAAGATGAGCAAGCTGAACAAGGTCTCCGGAAGCACCAACGCCTCCGTGTTCGTATATGCAGGGGTAAATCTCTTTATTGATAAGATTCTTTATCAGGATTACGAGCTCTTTATTAACTCCGGAATATCCTTGCATGAGAGATGATAGCCGTGCGACCATCAAAGCACGGACATCATGCGGTTGAAGCAATTTGCCGGTTCCCGAACAATGGCTTCTGATTAAGTTATATTGTAATTGCCTGAGGTCTTGATCTTTAATTTTGTACTGAGCCATCGGGCCAAACCCGGTATTAATACCATAGATCAGCTTGCCTTTCGAAAAATCATTCAGAAAATGATAGCTTTCCTCTACCTTTTTCAAAGCCTTTTCCGATAATGCTACTTTTTGCCGTCGAACAACAATAGTATTTATATCGTTTAAAGTCAGAGGCTTATCACCAATTACAACCATGTTCTTTCCCCGAATTATTTTTATAAAAAATGAATGAAAATAAAACGCGTTCCACCACTTTTTAAGAATCGGCAAAATTAGTCAATTAATTGATATTGAAAAGGGTTTTATCAGGACACTTACATCGCAGAGTATCAATATCCTAATTTGCTGATATGTCGGTTTAGGAGCTTTCCAGGTTAGCGGTTCGCCTGCAATCTGTAAATCAATAATTCATTGCAATTGGCTCGTAGCTATGCTCATTAGTTTTGGTCGCGTGGACCGCGCTTGTATGTAATTAATCCATTCAGAAATTTACGGAGTATCTGATCACCACAGGGTTTGTAGTTGGGATGATCTTCTGTTCTGAAAAAAGCACTTAGCTCCGTTTTGGAGATGGTAAAATTTTCAAGACTTAAAATATGAATGATATCATCATCACGAAGCTGCAAGGCTACTCGTAATTTTTTCAGGATATCATTATTCGACATGGCAGATTCGGAAACCGTAATTTGGGAATAAAATTACAATTCCGGTCTGAATTCCTGATTTCAGATTTAAAAGTATTTTATTCATTTTTGATCAAACTACTCTTCATCATGCATAAATCACGATTGGAAGCATTCAGCGATGGGGTACTGGCCATCATTATCACCATCATGGTACTCGAACTCAAAATTCCACATGAACCAGGATTGGAAGCATTGAAACCCGTTCTTCCCAACTTCATCAGTTATGTTCTGAGTTTTATTTACCTGGGAATTTACTGGAACAATCATCATCACCTGCTGCACACAGTGAAACACGTAAGCGGGGGTATTCTTTGGGCAAACCTGCATTTGTTGTTCTGGTTATCATTGGTTCCATTTACAACAGGATGGATGGGTGAAAATCATTTTGAATCCATTCCTGTTGCTTTGTACGGATTCATGTTACTCATGGCGGCCATTTCCTATTATATACTTCAGTGGCAGATCCTGAGAAAGCACGGTGGGAAGGATTCAGTGCTTGCGAGAGCTATAGGAAAAGATCTAAAGGGAAAAATTTCACCGGCGATCTATGTCATTGCCGTAGCAGCTGCGTTTTACAATCCCCGCATTGCCGGAATGCTTTACATCCTGGTGGCTGTCATCTGGCTGATCCCTGATAACCGGATCGAAAGAATTTTAGAGGAGGAAAACCGGTAACGAATATACGAATGGGCTTCGCTCTACGAATCCACGAATTATGAATTATTAAATCGACTTCATGAGTCATTCCGATAACACTGTTATCCGGCCACAGCTACGTCCATTCGACCTCACTATGATAGTTGTGGGGCTGGTGATCGGGATGGGAATTTTCCGGACGCCGGTCGAAGTTGCAGGTAAGGCAGGTATTCCGCTAATTTTTTTCATGGCATGGATCACTGGCGCACTGGTGAGTCTTGCCGGCGCACTCACTTTTGCAGAGATCGGATCCCGTCATCCTGTAGCTGGTGGATATTACAGGATTTTTTCAGTGTGTTATTCACCGGTTTTTGCATTTATGGTTAACTGGATCTCTGTGATCAGCAATGCAGTTTCAACTGCTGCTGTTGCAATCATGGGTGCGGAGTATATGACACCAATGATATTCCCCGGATGGGGTGATTCAGGCATTAAGATTATTACCATTTCATCACTAATGATTCTGTATTGTAGCAACATGTTGGGTATAAAGATCAGTGCACGGATTCTGAATATACTGATGTTACTGAAATTGTCGCTTTTATTATTACTGATACTGGCGCAGTTTTTTATTGAAGCACCACACCAGGAAATTTCACCTTCTGCACAGGTGACAACATCCGCCGGAATGCTGCAGGCATTCCTGATGTGTTTCGTGCCTGTGTTTTTTACTTATGGTGGCTATCAACAGACCATCAATTTTGGCAGTGATATTGATAACCCGAGGCGAAATATTCCACGTTCCATCACCATTGGAATTGTTATCGTAATGTTTGTTTACCTATGTGTGAATTTTTCCTATTATAAAGTTCTTGGTTTTGATGGATTGCAAAACTCCACAACACTTGCGGCTGATGTCACCGGATTGTTGTTTGGTAATATGGCGCACAAGCTCGTATCCGTTATGATGTTTTTATCGGTAATGGCATATGTGAATGTTTCCCTTATCAGTAATCCCCGGATTTATCATGCAATGGCAGAGGACAAAGTAATACCACATATATTTCAACGAGTGAATAAACGCACCCAGGTTCAAGTGTATGGAGTTTCATTTTTTTGCGCGATCATTCTCATAACATTATTTTACATGACTTCTTTTCAGCGTATCCTGGAATATGTGATGTTCTTCGACAGCATCAGTTTTATAGCCGCTGCTTCAGCCATTTTTGTACTGAGGAAACGTGCCAGGAAAACCGGTGAACCCGGCAACATTTACAAAATCCGATGGTATCCGTTCTTACCGGTCTTTTTTATTCTGATATATGCAGCTGTTAACTTAAGCGTACTATTGGTCAATCCCAGTGCTTCGTTGTATGGATTTATCCTTTTTATTTCAGGTTACCCCTTATTTTATGGTGTTCGATACCTGATCCGGAAATCGGAAATAATAAAGCAACCTGGATAATCTGTCATATTTTTCCTGTTTGAATAATTTTGGCGAAATTTGGGCATACTTTATTTTTATGATCGATCCCTCCCTAAGAAACCAGTTCCTCCTGGATCCTGAAATCACCTATCTTAATTTTGGGTCATACGGGGCGTGTCCGAAACCTATTTTCGAAGATTACCAGAATTGGCAACGAGAACTGGAAAGGGAACCGATTCAATTTATTTCGGTGAACGGATCCCGCAACCTCGAAATTTCACGCGAAGCTTTGGGGGCATTTATCAATTGCGATCCGGCAAACCTTGTTTATGTTCCCAATCCCACTTTTGCAATAAATATTATCGCAAAGAATCTCGATCTGAAAGAGGGCGATGAGATACTTTCCACTGATCTGGAATACGGCGCCATGGATCGTACATGGAATTATTACTGCCGGCAACGAAAAGCCAGATATGTGCGTCAACCGGTGCAGCTTCCTTTAACAACAAAAGAAGCTTTCATCGAAAATTTCTGGAAAGGATATTCACCGAAAACGAAAGCAATTTTCATCAGCCAGATTACGAGCACTACTGCTTTGATTCTTCCTGTAAAAGAAATTTGTGAGAAAGCAAAATCCCTGGGACTCCTAACGATAGTCGATGGAGCTCACGTTCCCGGGCATGTGAAGTTTGATCTTTCCCAAATCAAAGCTGATATTTATACCGGAGCCTGTCATAAATGGATGATGACACCAAAAGGCAGTTCATTTCTGTATGTAAGGAAGGAATTGCAGGAACAACTTCATCCGTTGATTATAAGCTGGGGATATGATTGTGATGCTCCTTCTGATTCACAATTCCTGGATTATCACCAGTTCAACGGCACCAGGGATTTTACTGCTTATCTCACCATTCCCAAATCCATTGAATTTATGCAACATCACAACTGGCCTGATGTTGCAAAAGATTGCAGAAACCTTGTGAAAGTGAATGCGCCCCGGTTCAGTGAACTGTTAAATACAACACCATTAAGTCCTGTTACCGATGAGTTCCTGGGACAAATGCTCAGCCTGCAGATTTACACAGAGACTCCTGAAAAACTGCAAAGAATTTTATTTACTGACTTTCGAATTGAAATCCCGGTTATGAAACATGGCAATCGCGTGACCATACGTTTTTCCATCAACGCTTTCAACAACCAGGCGGATCTTGATCGGCTGTACGATGCATTGAAACAGATTGTTGCCGCAGGAAAATTGCTCAGGCAACCTGAAATGATCTGAGCATCAAGAAAAAACAATTTTACCATTCCTTTTTGGCATTGTTCTTGAGTTTCGCCTCTTCGTGGGATTTTTTCACTGATATAATCCTGCAAAAGCACTAAAAAAAATAAAAAGAACATATTATGAAAGCAATTGGATTGATTGCAGTGTTCGCAATGACATTAATAATGAACACAGCAATGGCACAGGAAAAGGGTGAGATCAACCTGGCTGATAGTACTGGTTTACCGGGAGATAATTTCAGTTTGCAAGGTGCACTGGGGTTGTTTAAAGAATCAAAAAATGTGGAAGATTTCGAAAAGAAATTGAACATAAAAGATAACTCAGTCAATAATCTCGATCTTGATGGTAACGGAAAAACCGATTATATCCGCGTAGTTGATATTGAAAAAGACAATGCTCATGCGCTGGTATTACAGATTGCAGTTTCCAAAACAGAGAAACAAGATATTGCAGTCATTGAGATAGAACAGAAAGGTGATGCTTCCGCGATGCTGCAGATAGTAGGCGACAAGCAATTGTACGGAGAGAATAAAATTGCAGAACCTAAATCGTTGTCAGAACCGGAAGATAAGGGAACGGGCAAACGCGGACCTGCTGCTTATTCGCCTGGAGTTCCTTTCATATTCGTAAACGTATGGGCGTGGCCGTGTGTCAGATTTATTTATGCTCCGGTATATGTGGTTTGGGTGTCACCATGGTATTGGGGTTATTATCCTCCGTGGTGGAGTCCCTGGGCACCATATCCATGGAGGTACCACTACATGAGCTGTTATCATTACCATCATTACTATGATTATACGCCTTATCACCATACAACTTATGTACATGACTTTTATGGACCGCGCAGAAGTTCTTCTAATCAGGTTACCGAACGTTACCGCGAAAATCATGTAAGGTATCAGACTGCAAACGCTTCTCGCCGCCACGGTGGAAATGTATATAAAGGCAACTTACAGGCAACTCCTACGGGACGACCGGCTGTGAAACCAAACGAACCGCAATCTGATCCAAAAACATCACGACCTGTTACCCCTTCAAAGGATCATCAACCAGCAGGACGTCCAACAGCTCCGGTGAAACAACATGATGCAAAACCAGATCAGCCTGTAAAACAACAACCGGTAAAATCATCGGAACCTTCAGTTCACCCTGACAAGCCTGTTAAACAACAACCATCTGGTAAGCAACCCTCTGTTAAACCGGCGCAACCATCACGGCCACCGGTACCTGTAAACTCAAAACCTGCACAGGGAAGCAGGAGTCATTGAAAATAAAATCCCCGGAAATTTCCGGGGATTTTTTTTTATCAGGAAATCAGAAAATAAAGGAAGAACGATATAGAGTGTAGTGAAACCGAATCTCAGCGTTTGATTATTTTCTCTGTAAAAATTCCATTTATAGTAGTTACTTTTAAAACATATACTCCCTTTGGAACTGGAGAAATATCCAGGAAGTTTGTTTTTTCATTGGTTATCAAAATGCGCTTTCCAGGAAGATCAAACAACTCCGTTTGTAATAATTCGTTTTTTGATGTTTCAATGAATAAATTTCCGGAAGTTGGATTGGGATAAATTTTCAGGTGATTGGAAATTATGGATTCTGTAAAACCAACTGTAGACGGACCATACGTTATATTTAGTACCGGAGCAAGTTCCGGATCAGAAGCATCGCTGAATGTTATTAATCCGCCGGAAGCGGCAGAAACAGAAATGATAAATTGTGTAATGGTATCATGAGTTATGTAAGGCAGCAATGTAGCAGGAAGATCCAGGCGGATCCAGTGCCCGTCATCGGAAACCGAACCGAACCTGCATGCAAGATCTGAAGCATTTCCTAACGCACTGTAATCGGCTGCCTCAACATCTGCACCAACACCAAAATTCCCACTAACAATTTTAACCTGAAGAGAAGTGCCCACAGGGTTAGTGCCTGTTAGTGATTCCCGTCGTAAGAACAAACTGGCCTTCGAAGCACCTGTATCCGGTATTGCCGTGGTATTGAAAGATAATACCGTGGAAAATTCTTCATTTCCTGATTCGCCGAGTTGTAAAATGTTTGAAACACTTCCCTGCGAAGATACCGATCCGTCATGTGTGCCTCCCTCAGAAAGTAAATACTGATCGTCCATTAGGGCTTTCTGATAAAATTTCCGGGTTTGATATTCCAGCAACTCAGCATAACCTTCCGGGGATAAGTGAAAACAATCCCGGAAAATAATATAGGTACGCATGGAATTCTTTGGCGAAGGATAATTGGGAAATCCTTCCGGCATGGGTGCAGAGAACTGTGTATAATTGCCTCCTGGAGGAACTCCCAGGTTGGTTGGCTGACCGAAAGCGTATTGCATCAAACCTGTTGCCGGAACAAAATCCACTTGCGGATCGGCAGCAGCAAGTGCAGCGATGGTGTCCGAAAAATAATTCAGCAACCCATTTATCTCAAGGAAATCTGGTGAACCCATCCCTGACCAGGTCGCATAAAAGGGATGGGAAGACTGGAATGGTGCCATATCATTGATGATCTCTCCGAAATTTGGATAGGCATATCCACTCCATAATATTTTTATTCCCGGTTTATTTAACTTAATAAAATCAATTATCGTTACCAGTCTGTTGTAAACGGAATCCAACAATGAATCGGTTTGTGCCTGTGACCAGCTAACATGCCATTGATTAAGAACATCATTTCCTCCTAAGCTAAGGTGTACCACTTCTAAAGAAGGATTTGCGTTAAGCTGTGCAGCGATTTCATTCAGCTTTACTGATTGTAGGAAATCGGTGGTTTCTGTTCCATTCTCCGCAAGAATGCTATTCGT
>JANWID010000250.1 GCA_025450095.1 Bacteroidia bacterium
GAAATCATAAGTCGTCATTAGTTTCCTGAACTGAATTATTGTTTTGTTCGGAACCAGAATCCTCCAGCTCGAATACAAGATGTGCCTTCGAAAGAAACTTCTTCTTCCATTCGGCAATCTGGTTAGCATCGAGATCGAATTTCTCGGCAAGTTCGCCGAGTGACAGGCGTTCGGTAATGGCTTCGAGCACGACTCTCGATTTGAATTCGGACGTAAACTTCCGTCGCTGATTCTTCATCGCATCAATATTAAAGTGCTTGTTAACCATCATTAGTAAGAAAGAAGTAGTGTGATTAAAGCCTAAAGATGTCAGGATAAAACATTAAAAACCCACTATTTTAACAGATGGCAGGAAAAAGCAACGGATGGTATGGATTAGTTAACAGATGGCGGAAATGGGACCCCTGATTAGGCTGATGTTTAAGATAAAATCTGATTAATGAAGAACGCTGGTTCTATGGAATGCAGTTGATGCAGAAAAGAAAAAGGAACGCAGATGACGCAGATGTTTAAGATAAAATCTGATTGATGATCAACGCAGGTTTTATGGAATGCATCTGATGAACAAATTAAAATGGAACGCACCTGCCTGCCGAACTGCAAAGCAGGCAGGGATGACGCAGATGTTTATGATAAAATATGATTGTTGTGACTTGAATAAAGTATCAAATCCTTTAAGGCTAGACGAAGTTAACACCTAACCTCATCTTGGATATAATGCCTTCATCTTTTCGGATAGTCTGTCCAGGTCTTATCACGAATTTGCTGTTCATGCATATCAATCAGAACCAAATACTGCTCTGCCCTTTTATCGGCAGTAATTTTTAGCAGGTTATTAACTGCATTCTTTGCATTCGTATTTGCTTCAAGTGCTGCTTCTTCTTTGTCCGCTAGATATAGGAACCAACTATATTTATCCCAACCGAAATAATCGGTATCCCTATCTTCTCCATTTAATACTGTGTTTAGATAAAAACAGAAATGAATCTTATATGCGGGAATAAACATCATTGTAAGAAAAAAAACAAAATAGATAACAAGAAAAATCTGTGGAAATCTAAATCCTGCTTTTCGATTCAAGAGAACAATCAAGGAAGCAAATGTGAATAAGAATGCAACTGGAAAATAAAATCCAGTGAATCCCCAAAATTGAAAACGACCAAGCATATAAATTGTAATCAGCGCTATAGACGCATAAACCAACGTCTGTAATAAATCTCTCTTAGAAAACTTTACAAAATAAATAATTCCATGCACGAGGATTAAGAATGTTCCAAGAACGAGAAGCAACCCACTCAAAGGATAGTGAAGAAATTTAAACGATAAACCAATTAAAAATATTACCCAGGAAATTTTATAAAATGTTCTCATGCTCCAGGCTCTAAATTATCCAAGTTTCAATTCTAAAAAAAGGAACATAGATGACGCAGATGCTTATGATAAAATATGATTGATAATGGAATATAAATATGGAGCGTTCGCTGAACTAAACTAACTAAAATCATTCTTAATCATAAACATCTGCGTCATCTGCGTTCCTTTTAATCATTCTTCCTAAGCTGTTTCGCAATAGCTCCAGCCAGGAACGCCCCCGCAATCGGCACCAAAATAAAAAGCCAGAGCTGCGACATCGCCCAACCACCAACAAACACCGCCTGGCTGATACTCCTGGCCGGATTCACCGAAGTGTTCGTGACAGGAATGCTTATTAAATGAATGAGCGTAAGTCCGAGCCCGATCGCAATTCCAGCGAAACCATCCGGAGCCTTCTCATAAGTAGATCCTAAAATTATCAGCATGAACATAAACGTCATCACAAACTCAGTTACGATGGCAGCCGTCATGTTATACTTTCCCGGCGAGTGTTCTCCATAACCGTTTGCCGCGAAATCGCCAATCGCAGTTCCGTTTCCTGTTACTATTATATATAAGACTCCTGCTCCGGCTAAAGCCCCGATGATTTGCGATGCGATATAAGGCAGGATCTTATTACCGCTAATGCTTCCGCTGGCCCAGAATCCTATCGTGACCGCCGGATTAAGATGCGCACCCGAAACGTGCCCGAGCGAATATGCAATCGTCAGCACCGTTAAACCAAATGCAAGCGAAACACCCACAAGTCCAATTCCAACTTCAGGAAATCCTGCCGACAACATCGCCGCGCCGCAGCCTCCCAATACGAGCCAAAAAGTTCCAAAGAATTCAGCTAAATAAGTTTTCATGATCCTTAGTTTAAATTCTTACTCATAGGCTTTTCAGAATCCGCCCCGTTTTTTTTGAGTGGTATCTGGACTCCACTTTGATCCGAAATGTAAATCAATATGGAGGGAACATTCAATATTTATTTGAATGTTATAAACTATTGGTTGTGAAGGAAAACAAAAAGCTAAAACTTCAATTCTTAATCAATCTCGCTGCTTGAAAATTACTATCGGCAATTAATTTTAAAATATATATCCCTTGTGTCAGGTTGCCAATATCAATTGTTACAGGGAAACTACTAACTTGATATTCTAAAATATTTTTTCCTGCAATGTCGAATATTTGAATTTCCCCAAGCGTGGTTATAGCACTTTGTAAAATGATTTTACCAGATGACGGATTTGGAAAGATCGTAAACAATGGTTTACTATCTATGGGCCTTGTACTAAGAATGCCTAAGTCAATTTCAATTAAGTCTGAGTTTGATTGTTTTAGTTGGTGACTGGCCAAGTCAAATTTCTTAATAATTGTATCAGTAACAGCATCAAATTCATATACGTCCCCGGCAGAATTTAATGCACCAAAGGGATTCGTACCATAGAATTTTCCATTTGAGGCATGAGCCAAAGTACAGGCAGAACCGTTTCCGGTAACAGTATCAACAAATGTGGCTAACCAGTTCATGCTATCCGTGGCAATGTCATATTTAAATACAACTCCTCCATTTGATCCTGAAGCAGTAGCACCATAGAGGATGCCATTCACTTCAACTAATCCTTCCCCAACAGTACAGCCGGTTGTTGACACTAAAACCTCATGTAATTCTGAATATACTAAAGTTGCCGGATCGAATTCGAAAAGAACTCCGCAGCTGGATGGACTACCCTGGGCAGTCAATCCATAGAATTTTTGATTAGACGCTAATAGCAAATTGCCATAAGGTATTCTTCCCATGTTGCTGCCTCCAAAATCCACGAGCTTAATAAGAGTATCAGCTAAAATATCGTATTTAAATATTACACCATAACCATTGAGTCCTCCTGACGTAGTCATTCCGTATAAAGACCCATTATACTCCGCCAGGTTTCCATATGGACAAAATCCATTAGTATTAAAACCAAAGTCGAATAATCTGTTGAAAGCAAATGTGCCTGGGTTAAATTCAAAAATTACTCCTCGGTCCACAGCCCCGCCATACGTCGTCATTCCATACATTTTCATATTGGTAGCAAGCAAAAGACTTCCGTGCGGCACTGAACCGTTAACCCCGTCAAAATGATGTACCACTTCATAGTTATTTGTAAGTGGATTTATTCTGAAGATAACTCCGCTATCCGACATTCCTCCGCGTGATGTCATGCTGTATAAATAATTATCCCCGCCCAGAATAAATGACGAAACCGGATGACTGCCATTCGGTGTGTTGTCGAAATCGTATAGTGTCGATGCTGTTTGCGCTATGGTATCCAATTCGATAATTACTCCACCTTGAAATTGACCTCCTTTAGTCGCCGTGCCAATAAATTTACCTGAACTTGTTTTAGAGAAGTTACATCCCGCCGGCTGGGAACCATTCATTTTATTAAAGTTCGAAATGACTGAATAAGAATTGGTATTCAAATCGAACTGATATATTGCACCATCAGCACTCCCACTGCTAGATGTCATCCCAACAAAAATCCCAGGAGAAATTTCACATAGAGGACCATTCGGATACGTGAAGATTGGAAAATTATTGAATAAAATATTCAAAGAATCATTAAGCGGATTATATTCAAAAATAAGACCGACATTACTCGCGGAGACACCATATATTTTCCCATTCGATGCAACCATCAACTCTCTAGTCGGATTAGAAAGTCCGCTTGCATTTAAGTCAATTTTTTTACTGAAGGTATTAGTGATTGGGTCAAACTCAAATAACACACCTTTTACAAATGCTCCACCAGTGACTGTTGTTCCATATAATTTACCATTCGCATAAACCATCCCGTTGAGCGGATATTGGCCATTGTTCACGTTGTCGAAATCGAATAATTTATTGAAAGAAGAAGTTTGAATATCATACATGAAAATTGTGCCGGAGTTATATAAACCTCCATTAGCACAGGTTCCAAATAATATTCCATTTACTTCGACCAATTTGTTGGGAGCAAAACCAGTAGTATCGAAATCAACTAACTTTGTCAGGACAGAAGTTGTCGGGTCGAATCTGAACAATGTTCCAATCCTGTTTACTCCACCTTGAAATGTTGTACCGTAAATCAAGCCGTCTGAACAAAGTATGAGCGGATTAATACAACGGTAACCTGTCAGCGAATCAAAATTAACTTCAACATGGTATGTATTTGATGATAAATCATAGGAGTAAATCACACCACAATTATTGACGCCACCTGAAGATGCCATTCCGTAAAGCTTCCCATTCGTATATTCTGTCAAGCCTGATTGAGGTGCCTTGCCGTCATCTTTAACAAAGCTGTGGACAACTTGAATGAAATTTCCATTGCTGTCTGTATTGAAAATTGCACCCGCATTAAACGAGCCACCCAATTCTGTCATTCCCCACATCTCCTTTTGGGCGCTTGATTGAAATACCATGAGAATCAACCCACACAATGTTATTATTTTTTTCATCGAACTAAATTATTTTTTTGCAAAGATGTAGATTTTCACGAGGTTTTGAAATAGTTCTAATCCGACGTAGAAAAAGATTTCGAATTGGTTGACTGCTCTATTGGGAGAAGTAATATCTAACGAAGCGGTCAATATTCTTTTGCCGGTGGCAACCTGAGTGCACCTATTCTTCAATATTCACTATTAAATTTTCAATAACAATCAGTGCTTGCTCATCAACTCTATAAACTCCTCCTTCTTTCTCCTCGAAATCTCAGCATCAGATCCATCGCTCATCTTTACAAAATAACCATCTACGCGACTAAACTTTTTCACATGTTTTAAATTAATCAGGTGCGAATTGTGCGAACGGAAAAAACTGCTGTCGGCCAAAAGCTGTTCGTACTCCTTAATGTTTTTCGTTCCAGTATACTTCTCATCTTTTGTAAAAATGTGCGTGTAGGTTCCATCGGCCTGGAGACGGATGATATCCTCCGGCGCAAGAAATGCAAATCCATCCTTGATCGGTATCGCAAGCTTCTGCGAATTCGTATTGCTGAGGTTTTGAAGGAGCCCCTTGTATTGCACCTGGTGATTGACGTCCTTCTCCTCGTCTGCTTTCTTCACCGCCTCGATCAGGTCATCCGTATCGACAGGCTTCAACAAATAATCCACCGCCGAGAAACGAATCGCCTTTATCGCATAATGAGAATGTGCGGTGACGAAGATAATTTTGAAATCGATCTTATCAATTTTGCGCAGAAGGTCGAAGCCGCTGCCGTCGGGCATCTCAACATCGAGGAAAAGAAGCTGAGGCTTCAGCTTACTTATCGTCGCAAGGGCCTCATCGACAGAACCTGCATCTCCTACAACCTTAACCGACGGACAATATTCTCCAAGGAGTTTTTTCAGTCCTTCCCTATTCTTCTTCTCGTCGTCGACCAGTACTGACGTAATCATTGTGCGAAACTCTTTAACCAAATATAGGCA
>JANWID010000251.1 GCA_025450095.1 Bacteroidia bacterium
AAAGATCATGGCCGATCGCACTCCAGGTATCATGAACGGTTCCATGGAATTCGATTTAAAAAAGCTCCGTCCGTTATATAAGCTGCATGTTGGAAAGCCTGGAAGCTCATATACATTCCTGGTTGCGGAACGCAGCGGTTTGTCACGTCAGTTAATTAAAGACGCCCGTAAAAAAGTTAACCGGAAAAACCTGTTGCTGGAAAAACTGCTAACCGAAGTAGAGCACGACAAGGCACAAATGAAAACGCTCACCCAGGAGCTTGAATCAAAAAACCAGGAGCTGAATAAGCTTATCCAAAAAAATGAAACACTCTCACGGAATTCCGAAGCAACTCTCTATTCAAAGGAACAGAAGCTGAAGAAACTTGAAGAACGGTTGGTCCGGGAAGCGGAAGAACGTTTCCGGAATTTTTTGAAAGAATGGAAGAAAGCAAAAGACAAAAAAGAAGTATTCAATAAATATTATCGCCAGTTTGTACAGAAGAAAAAAACGGAAGATCCGAAGGTGATGGAAAAAAAACGTCGCGAAAAACTTTTATCGTTGCAGGAGTTGATTCGTCCCGGAGTTGCGGTACGTCTCGAAAATGGCAGCATGAAAGGAATCGTTGAACAAGTTGATGATGAAAAAGCTTACGTGATTTTTGGAAATGTCAAGGCGGTTTGTGATATCGTTAATTTAATTCCGGTTTAAAAATTTGGTGATTTGGTAATTTGGTGATTAGTTAATTGGTCAATCAGTACATTACCAAATTATCAAATTATCAAATCACCAAATTATCAAATCACCAAATCACCAATTATGTCAGTAAGAATCGATAAATTACTTTGGGCGATGCGGATTTTCAAGACGCGGAGTTTGGCAGCAGAGGCTTGTGAACTGGAAAAAGTGAAAATAAATGGTCAGCCGGTAAAAGCTTCGCGTATGATTGGTGCAGGTTCGGAAATCACGGTGAAATACGGACCATTTGAAAGGTCTTTCAAAATAATTAATCCGGTACAGAACCGGTTGCCGGCAAAAAGTGTTGCAGAATTTTGTACCGAAACTACACCCGAATCCGTACTGGCTTCCATGAAAGCGCATGCTGCTGCCCGAGCTGCGTGGCGTTTACCGGGCATGGGACGACCTACCAAAAAAGAGCGCAGGGAACTGGATGATTATACTTCGCTGGATGACTGGTAATATCCCCGTTTTAGAGTGACCCTTAGGCTGTTTTTTCCATAGGATTTGCTTACCTTCGCGCCCTGAAATATTTAAAGCAAAATGGGATTAAAATGTGGCATTGTCGGGTTGCCTAACGTAGGTAAGTCGACTCTTTTCAATTGTTTATCGAATGCAAAGGCGCAGGCGGCCAACTTTCCGTTCTGCACGATAGAACCGAACATTGGTGTAATTACAGTACCGGATGACCGGCTTTCGAAACTCGAATCACTGGTAAATCCGCAGCGGGTTGTTCCCACTGTAGTGGAAATCGTTGATATTGCTGGCCTGGTAAAAGGTGCAAGCAAAGGAGAAGGATTGGGCAACCAGTTCCTGGCCAATATCCGGGAAACTGATGCCGTAATTCATGTGCTTCGTTGCTTCGATGATCCGAATGTGGTGCATGTGGATGGATCGGTGAATCCACTTCGTGATAAAGAAACTATCGATACCGAACTTCAGCTGAAAGATATTGATTCAGTAGATAAAAAAATTCAGCGTGTTGAAAAAGCTGCACGGGTTGGTACAGATAAAGAAGCTAAAAAAACTTTCGATGTACTTTCCATTTACAAGAAACACCTGGAGCAGGGAAAACCCGCACGCACTGCAGCTGTTCAGCCGGAGGATAAACAATACATCGCTGATATTTATTTGCTCACTGACAAACCGGTTTTGTATGTGTGTAACGTCGATGAAAAATCGGTATTGACCGGAAACAAATATGTTGACATCGTCCGCGAAGCTGTTAAATCGGAAAATGCGGAAGTATTGGTGATTGCTGCAGCGATTGAAGCGGAAATTTCGCAGATGGAAAGTTACGAAGATCGTAAAGTTTTTCTTGACGATCTTGGTTTAACAGAATCCGGCGTGAGCAAACTGATTGCAGCTGCGTATCGTTTGCTGGAACTCAATACATATTTTACCGCCGGTGAAAAAGAAGTCCGTGCATGGACCATTCACAAAGGTATGACCGCACCACAGGCGGCCGGTGTTATTCATACCGATTTTGAAAAAGGATTTATTCGTGCCGAAGTGATCCGGTACGACGATTTTGTGAAGTATGGTTCGGAGAATGCTTGTAAAGAAGCCGGAAAATTATCGGTTGAAGGAAAAGAATATGTTGTTGGCGACGGAGATGTGATGCATTTCCGGTTTAACGTATAAAATGTAACGAATGCACTGCGTGCTACGAATCTACGAATTTACGAATAGGCTTATTTGATGTCGTTCTAACCATTCGTAGATTCGTAAGGCGAAGTCTATTCGTATATTCGTTACATCAATGCTAATTAACGTGTTGATTTACAAATTTTCACCGGTGAATAAAGAGTTCCGGATTTTTCAAGCCGAACAAAATACACACCACTGACGAGGTTTTTTCCTACATCAGCATATCCTGCTGAAGGATTTACTGGTTCCCTTGAAACAATTCTTCCCGATACATCGGAAATGACGAGAGTAGCGGAACCAGGTTGCGTATTATCAAATGTTACACGGACTTCATCGTTAAACGGATTCGGGAAAACGTTTATAGACGAACCGTTAAATTGTTCAGCTATTCCAACTGGCCCTTCTACAACTTCAAACTTATCGAGACCACCTTCTACTATATTAAATACCGGTCCCCAGTCTGCTGTTTCAATTATGAAATGCATACTAGCGGACGGAGCGAGGAAAGCGCCGATTTCATAATCCCTGTTCACCCAGGTTGAACTGTTTGGAGAATTTGGAAACAGTGTTTCTAATGTAACGGTAACAGTACCGTTAGTCATCTTCACTGTTAAAGTATCATCGGCATTACCACCACCGTTGTTACCGCCATTATAAAACCAACGGGCATATCTAACATGAGGATTTAAAAAACCAGTTGCATCGAAAGCTGGTGAAGTCAGAACAGTGTTTCCGTTGTCAACATCGTTATCCCATGCACCTCCACCTCCATTATCGGTTACATATGCTTTATCGCGGCAGTCGGTCGATACATCAACTCCGGGATTAGCCGCCGTTCCTCCATTGGTAAACGTTGCATCAGGAACTCCCCGCTCCCACTCATTACCAGAAACACCGGAAACTGTCCATCCAAGATCAAAAGTAAAATCATCATAAATTCCTGGTTGAAGTTGAATGATTAGTGGAATGGTGCCTGTATTGATGGGCTGCGAATTGGAGCAATAAGTAATATATCCCCACTGACCGGCATCAATATTATAGTTATCGGGGAAAAACGCAGGGATTGCAAAGTTGCCACTCGCATCTGTTGTTACCAGATTATCAGAAGCACCGTTAAATATCTCAACATGTGCATTGGGAACCGGTAAGCCGGTAACCGCATTTATTACCTGGCCGGTTGCGGTCATGGCTGTAAGTGGATTCAACGCCACATCTACTGTAGTGAGCTGTCCGTTTACCAATACCACGTTGTTAATTGTTTTCGATTGGTAACCTGCACGGGTTACAGTTACTGAAACAGTACCAGAATCGGGAGTACCGGTTGCGTATTCACCGGTAATTCCTGTTATTTCATTTGGAAGTGTCACACCAATAATTTGTACTGTGGCATTATTGAGTGGAAGTGTAGAAACGGAATCCGTAACAACACCTTCAAGATAACAGCCGCGTACATACGTTGGAGTGAGCACATAAAGTCCGTTATCAATATCAGAAGCTACTATTGTTCCGGAAGGGAGGAACGGATAAACACCCCAGTCACCGGCAAAACCGCCGCCTGAACCCTGGGTATACGTATCATAACGTCCAACACTGATAATGTTATTCGGACGGGTGATATCGGTAATGGAAACTCCGTCCTTATACCATGAGGTCACTGCATAATCATTCAGTACATGGGTATTGTGCACAATGGATCCTGATCCGGGTGTTACCTGGTACCGGTCGAGTTCGGTTATATTTCCAAGGTCTGTTATATCGTATGAAGTAAGATAAGAATCGTTTGTTTCATCAGTGGTCATCAACACCGTACCGGCGTCATTCAGCCAGGTGTTGTGAGTAAAATTGTTGGGCGTGTTCTGTTGAGCCTGCAGAATCGGGTTGGCTTTGTTGGTTACATCGTAAACCGCGAAATAACCATCATAAATATGGGCTGCATAAAGAACATCGTTTCGTACATAACCGTCGTGGATATACGTTCCAGGAGTATGACCAACATAAACAGGGTTCCAGGGATCTGCAAGATCAGCGATAACAGCAGCACCATTAAAAAGGTTGCTTCCGAACAGGTAAACGAAAGCGTCATCTACATGCAGTGCATGAATGGTTTCCAGCTGACCTGCTATGGCACCGGTGCCAGTCCAGTATTTTGAATTTACAGAGGCAGGGAGATTGTTCAGATCAACAATCTGCAAACCTGAGTTACCACCTTCTGTTGTTACATAAGCATAATTTCCCCACGTTTTTACTTCTCTCCAGTCTGATTGTGGACCAGGAACTGAAAAAACTTCAACCGGGTTATCCGGATCGGTGACATCTACGATGGAAAGTCCGTCATAATATCCTACGAGAGCATATTCATTTCCCAGGGAATCGACAAAACCGCCGATGTTGGAAGTACTAACTCCGTAAGGCAGAACAGCCCTCAGGGTAATATTAAAATTTTGCGCCGATACCATAGAACTGACCAGGAGGCACAGGATAGCAAGTAAATTTCTTTTCATTGGAGGGTTATAATTGGACTTTTAAAGTTGGTTGACTAAACAAAAGTATACAATCCCCCTTGCGCATTCAAGTAAATCCTGCTCCGTTATAGGATAAATCCAAGAATCAATTTGGAGATTGCTTCCCGGAATGCTTAAGAGACCCGGGAAACGTTCTGAATATGTAATCAATATGGGTACAATATACTGATTTAAAGTACATTGAAAAATGAAATTAACGTACCATAGTAAAGGACCTTACCACCATTTTCTCATTACTATGCCAGACTACTTTATAGGTACCGGCGGTCAATTTTCTTAAATTAACTGAAAACGAGTTTTTACCTTTCGGGAAAGCCTGCCGGGTAACCTGCATGATCCGGATACCTTTTTCATCTAAAATATCGATCAAACCGAAGGTGTTGGTAACCGCAATCGCATCGATGGTCATCAATTCTTTTGCAGGATTTGGATACACTATGAGTGAATGTGAAATTTCATCATTATTTGTTTGAGGTTCAGAAATTCCATTGGGTCCCAATTCATATTTGTAAACAGTGGATCCAACAGAGAGCATGGTAATGGAATCCACCTTCACCATTCTGTCACCCTGGTAAACCTGTGAACTGACCGGGTTCCAGGTGAGACCTCCATCCTGAGTTTTCCAGGTACCGGCACACTTGCAACTGGTGCATTTGGAACTATGCTCCAACTTCCCTGGCTATAGCTAACGGATGTAAAACAGAAAATAAATACAAAAACAATCGGGTAGTGTTTTTTCATATTGAGGTACATTAAAAAATAATATTAAAACAGAGTCTCTTAGTAAATATAAAAAATAAGAGTCTTAATTATACTACCGCATCACAATTTTACGAAAACCGCATAAAACATGGAGTCTGCAAAGTCTGAAGTGCCATTGATCAGCTGTTGATTTTCCAATGCCATTCCCGGAAGCGTACCTATCCATGCGGCCACATCCTCATTTTCGGCTTTGAAAACCGAACACGTCATATAAACAAATTTACCTCCTGGTTTTAAAAACTGAAGAGCATTTCCAACAATTGTTTTCTGACGACTAGCATATTCAGCAATCAGGGATTCCTTAAAGTAAACCAGGTTTTCAGGGTTACGTGCCCATGTGCCCGAACCACTGCAAGGTATATCTGCAACAATACCATCGAAAGCGGCGCCAAAAAAATAAGGATTGACTTGATCTTCCAGGTTCAGCTGTGTTGTTTGAAGTTGTGATGAAAATAATTTTGTACGCTCTCTGAAATTTTTCAAAATAGAAGCACGTGTATCGGTTGCGGTGATTCGAATTCCCGGAACCATGTCGAGTAATTCAAGCGACTTCCCTCCTGCTCCGCAACAGCAATCCCACCAATGATCTCCGGTTTGTGCAGGTATTTTTGATCCGGCTGTTTGTGAAGAGAGGTCCTGGATTTCAAAATACCCTTTTGCTTTTGAAGGAAGCTGATCGAGTTTCGTTGCTGCCTCAAAAGAAAATGCATTTGTATATGATGGATTTTTTTTGAACTCGATTTTATGATCCATTAACTCTGATGCTACCAGCTCTTCCTTTCCTTTCACAATTCTGATCCACACACGTGGTTGAATCAACATCGAACCTGCAAAATCAGTTAACGATAAATTACCAGAGAGAGCTTGTGTAAATGGAAAAAGGTCATGAACATTAAAATCAGAGCAGAGCGATGAAATAACTTTCAGTCTTTCTTCTGTAGAATTGGTTTCCTCTTCCGGAATTTCGCCTTTGTTTAAAAATCGAAACAGTTCATCGGCACTTCCGTGAACTAGATACCACCCTACTTTCAGCCGGTGATTAAATTCACGGCCCGGAATTGCATTTCCCAGTCGAAAAAAAGCATAGCACCAGGATGAATAAATTTTTCGGTCACG
>JANWID010000252.1 GCA_025450095.1 Bacteroidia bacterium
CGTGACAAATTGATTCTGGTTGGTGAGATCAGGAAATTCGCTATGGATTCACTGGGCCTGAATGATTCAAAAAATTATACCACTTATTTCGACCAACATGATAAACCGATAATGTGGGTGGTAACCGCCTGCCTGCCTTACGAGCTCAAGGCAAAAGAGTGGAAGTTTCCCTTCATTGGCAGCGTTTCCTACAAGGGTTTTTTTATAGAAGGGCTGGCAAAAGAAGAAGCCGCATTTGTTCGCAGTGAAGGTTATGAAACCGATATTTATTCACCGGCCGCGTGGTCGACACTTGGTTTTTTTAAAGATCCTATATTTTCCGGAATGCTGAAACGCAGCACCGGAAGAATTTCAGAGCTGATTATTCATGAACTAACTCACAGTACAATATACCTGGAGAGCAGCGTGGAATTCAACGAAAACCTTGCAACCTTTATCGGGGAACAGGGAGCGTTGTATTTCCTTACTTCCCGGTATGGAACTCAAAGTGATGAATATAAACGCTACCGTGGTTACTTATCGGATGAAATCATTTACAGTGAACACATGATGAAAGGAGCTACCCGTCTCGACAGTTTGTATAATACCTTCAGTAAAAATATGGATGCACGTGAAAAAGCACTGGCTAAATACCGGTTGATTGCAGATATAATGAAAGGCATTAATAACCTGCCGCTCAACTATCCGGAGCGTTATCGTTTTGAATTTTCAAAATCAAAACTGCCGGGAAATACTGAATTCATGTCATTCCTTCGCTACCGAAATCAGCAAGAATCATTTAGCAAACTTCTAAACGAAAAATTCAGTGGTGATCTGAAAAATTTTATTGCAGCAGTCAAAGACAAACCTGAAATATTACAATTGTAACCGGATTCGTTCAGAATTTGCCCGTTAGTGACAGATAAAAAAACACAAATGGAACTGATAGTAGCAATCCATCGAAACGGTCGAGGATTCCACCATGTCCCGGTAGCAGGTTGCCCGAATCTTTAACACCACTGCTTCGTTTGAGCATAGACTCAACAAGATCTCCAAAGGTTCCCGTAATTACAATGATCACTGAGATGATAATCCATTCATCGAATTCAAGATCAGGAAACCATTTTGAAACTACCCATGAGGCGAACATGGATAAAAGGAATCCTCCAAAAAAACCTTCCCACGATTTTTTCGGAGAAATTCGTTCAAACAACCTGTGTTTTCCCAACCAGGATCCGATCATATACGCGCCGGTATCACTGGCCCATAGAATGAGTATGAAGCCCATGATTATTTCACCGTGATAATTATCATCATCGCCGGGAGTAAATCCGAACGCGATTTTGATCATGAGCATCACCGGTAGTGATAGGTAAATAATACCGGCAATTGTCATCGCTATATTTTGAAAGGGAAATGATTTTTTACGAAACAGTTCGATGATAAAAATTAAAGCAATTAACGGAAAAACCAACATCATCCAGCCATGGTTCTGTTGTTGCCATTGCGTCACGGTCATTAACAGGATAAGTAATTGTGAAATTATTATTCCCGGGATTACCTGAGGTGAAATATGATCAGATTCCACAAGCCTGTAAAATTCTATCAATCCCAATCCGGCGATAATAAAAAACAGGAATACGAAAGTCCATGGGCTGAACAAAATTCCCGCTGTCATAACAAATGCAAATGTGAGACCTGTGATTGCGCGTTGTGTGAAGTTATTCACAGATCATGTGTTTTAATTAGAAATCTTGCCAATACCTCTTCATTCCGGTGTACGTACAAATCAATTTCCCCGATGGAAATATAGGATGAATCCTGTTTATTCACTTCAAACGACTTAATCTGGTTGTCCTCCAAAACCGCTTTCACAATAGTTATTTTGTACGGTAGTGACGAAGTGTACACCATTATCCAATCGGGGTCACTTTGCACCATTATTTTTTAGGCTGATCCACCAGGAACAGGTAAATTTCTGAAGGCCCCTGGGCTGCAGGCACCACTTCATTTCCGAAAGCAGTTGTACGACCCGGACCTGTTATAAAAGTAGATGCTGAAGGCAGTTGTTCCGTATATTTTCCTTTCATGTAACTGAAAGCGTCTTTCAGATCATCCACCAGCTGATCGGGAAATGCAACTATTACATGTACCGGTGTAAAAAGAGGAATGCCACGCCCAGAAGATTGCGCCGAAGAAACCAGGATGCTCCCGGTTCTTGCAACCAGGCATTCACATAACGTAACTGAAGCGTGTGTATCAGTAACAGTGGAAGGATCATTGCTAACGGGAAATTCACATTGTTCAAGAAACTGCGATAGCTCACGTTCCACACATAATAGTCGGGTCCATTTTTTTCCCTGCGCAAGGTTTAGCAAATTTTCAGCAAAGTCGAGCATGCTGGTACAGAAAACGAAATTACCCCCAGCTTCCCTGAAGGCTTGCGCAAAAATTAATTCCGGCACTGCGTCATTCATACGGAAAACAGGACTGTCGAAATCCAGGTTGGGATACGGGTTAGCTGTTTTTGTAATTAGTGCATTCCGTATTTTCTTCAGCACCTTTTCCCTGGTGGTACTTTCCTGCATGGTCAAATGTAGAAAAAATTAGCAAGAAAATAAGCAGGCAGTAAGGAGTTCGCAGTAGGCAGTAAGCAGTAGGAAACCGAATAACTTCTGGCTGCAGACTGCTGGTTGCTGACCGGTGACTATTTTTTCAGGCTTCTTCCGGGCTGCCTTTCCGGTGCACAGGCTCATCATGATGCCCGTTTCCGTTAGTAGCAATTACAGGGGGAGTGATATTTTTCTTATCAAGAAGAAGTTCGTCTTCAAATGGACGTTTACCGAAAATTATTTCAAGATCTTCTTTAAATATAACCTCTTTTTCAAGCAAGTGAGCAGCGAGTTGATCCAGTTGCGCACGGTGTTTTAACAGAATATCCCTGGTTCTGACATAACAGCCTTCTACCATCTTACTGACTTCCTCATCAATTATCTGTGCAGTTTTTTCACTGTATGGTTTGGTAAAAGAATAATCCTGGTTGCCTGATGAATCATAATAACTGATATTCCCGATTTTTTCATTTAATCCAAAAATGGAAATAGTAGCATAAGCCTGTTTGGTTATTTTCTCAAGATCACTCAGTGCACCTGTGGAGATTTGTCCGAATACTACTTCTTCAGAAGCTCTTCCACCCAGTGCAGCGCAAATTTCATCAATGATCTGCTCTTTGGTTGTAATCTGTCGTTCTTCGGGAAGATACCATGCTGCCCCGAGTGAATTACCACGAGGAACAATAGATACTTTCACTAACGGATGTGCATGTTCCAACAGCCAGCTTACAGTAGCATGACCTGCTTCATGATATGCAATTACTTTTTTCTCATGCGCAGAAATAATCTTATTCTTTTTCTCAAGACCACCGATTACACGGTCAACTGCATCGAGAAAATCCTGCTTGTCAACAGTGGTTTTATTTCTGCGTGCTGCAATAAGCGCAGCTTCATTACAAAGGTTTGCGAGGTCAGCCCCTGAAAATCCGGGAGTCTGTCGTGCAAGAAAGTCGATATCCACAGAGGAATCAATTTTCACAGGTTTCAAATGCACTTTAAAAATTTCCTTTCTGCCATTGAGATCGGGAAGTTCCACATAGATCTGGCGGTCGAATCGTCCCGGGCGCATTAAAGCACGGTCCAGAACATCGGCACGATTAGTCGCAGCCAGGATAATCACCCCGCTATTGCTTCCAAATCCATCCATTTCGGTGAGTAACTGGTTTAATGTACTCTCGCGTTCATCATTTGCGCTGAATGAAGGTGCTTTGCCACGGGCACGTCCTATTGCATCAATTTCATCAATGAAAATGATAGCTGGTGCTTTTTCCTTGGCTTGCCTGAAGAGATCACGCACACGGCTAGCTCCTACTCCCACAAACATTTCTACAAAATCAGATCCTGACAGCGAAAAGAATGGAACCTGTGCTTCTCCGGCAACGGCTTTGGCGAGTAAAGTTTTACCTGTACCAGGAGGGCCGACCAACAAAGCTCCTCGTGGTATTTTTCCTCCAAGGGAAGTATATTTCTTAGGGTTTTTCAGGAAATCCACGATTTCCATTACTTCTACTTTTGCTTCTTCCAGTCCTGCAACGTCGTTGAAAGTTACCTTAACATGCATATCCTTGTCGAAAAGTGTAGCTTTTGATTTCCCAATATTGAAGATCTGACTTCCACCGGTACCTCCTCCCATTCTGCGCATCATAAAAATCCAGATTACCACGAAGAGGATCACTGGTAATAACCAGGTGAGATAATCGAGATAGCTACCCTCCTTTGCATAGGAGATACTTATTTTTTCAGTATCCGTAAAATTCTTCTGTGCTTCTTCCATTTTCTTTTCGAACGAACTCACATCACCTATAGTAAAAAAGTAATGAGGCCCTTCGTTGGGAGCATTACTGAAAGCCTTGCTTGAAACGTCTTTGTATTTTGCTTGATTCAGTCTGTCTTTCCGAATGAAAACATTTACATATTCCTTGTTAATCACTTCCAGCTTTGCCACATCATGTGTCTTCAGCATTTCCATTTCAAAAGTGACCCAGGTGACTTCTTTGGGTTTATTACCGACTCCCATAAACTGAACTCCCACCAGCAACATGATGAGGATCCCGTAAATCCAGTAAAAATTAAAATTAAACCGAGATCCACCTGGCTTGGGAATCTTGTTCAGGGGGTTCATAGAACGCTTCCTGCCTTCATTATTATTTTCTGTTGACTGATTGTCCGACATTTTAGATTGAATACATTCCGGGTGAATTAATTGCTTTACAACCTAGTAGTTGTCAGCAAACTCTTTAAATTCTATATGATAACAACAATTCGTTGTTTTAGTTCAAATGATGGTTCGGGTCTCGGCATCTGCCCAAAACCTTTCGATTCCGTAAAATTCCCGCTGTTCTTTCTGGAAAATATGGACTACAACATTGATATAATCGAGTAAAATCCATTCTGCGTTGGCATGGCCTTCCTTAAAAGCCGGATTTTCACCTTTAATCCTGTTAACAGTTTCTTCAACAGAGTCTGCAATAGCAGAAACCTGGGTCCGGGAATCTCCATGGCATACCACAAAATAATCTGCAAGCGTACTTCCGGTTGCTCTCAGGTTCATCACCACGATGTTATGTCCTTTCTTTTCACTTATTCCTGAGATCACAGCCTCTACCAGAGGTGAAGTTTCAGTGATTACAACGTTTTCAGGCAGTTTGCCCAGACGTTTTGTTTTACCCATTCAGACTGATTTCCTATGTTTGTACAAAAATAATGTTTTTTTACAAGGTACAGTATTACCTGATAAACCGACATGTTTGGCAATAGACCTGGACAACGAATCATCGAACTCGATGAAACGGATTCGACCAACAGTTATGCCGCACGGCTGTTGCATGACCAGGTTCCTGAGGAAGGGACCGTTATTGTTGCCCATTTTCAAAAAGCAGGAAAAGGTCAGAGAGGTTCCGGGTGGGAAAGTGAAGCCCATAAAAACCTTGTAATCAGCTATATATTATATCCAACTTTTCTCAACGTTCAAGATCAGTTCCTGTTAAACCAAGCGGTAGCGCTAAGTCTTTACGATTTGCTGAAATCACTGACAACTGCCAAAATCGCCGTCAAGTGGCCAAATGATATTCTCGCAAATGAGTCGAAAATCGCAGGAATCCTAATTGAAAATGCGGTTCGCAATTCAAAGATCATTCACTCTATAATTGGGATTGGTCTCAATGTTAATCAGCAACAATTTAACAGTTATAATCCACCGGCTACATCGTTGGCTAATCTTGAGCAAAAAACTTTTGAAACTTCCGAATTGCTGATTAAGCTTAATGAAACGTTCGATAAATGGTATACTCAATTGCAAATTGGAAATGCTGCGAAGATCCGTAACGAATATTTAAGGGTTCTTTTCCGTAACCAGACACCTGCAAAATTTGAAAGCAACGGCATCAGCTTCGAAGGCATTATAACAGGAGTAAAAGATGATGGACGACTTGAAATTTCAGGTAATGACGGAAAAGTATTTTTATTCAATAATAAGGAAGTAAAATTCCTGTTCTGAAAATTCAAACGTGAGAAGCGGAAATATCCCGGAAACGGTTTACCAGTAAATTCAGAAAATTTGTCAACGGTTTTTCAGCCATCATTTTTAGAAATGGATTCAGATCCGCATCAAAAATTAACTTCAGTGTTGATTTATCCTGGCCTGCATTTCCAATATCACATGTAAGAAAAAAATCAAAAGGCGCTTTACCATTTCTTCGGATTTTTATCTGTGTATTTGGTGTTCGTGATTCCATTGCCATTCCTAATGAAGCCATGCCTTTTATATTAAAAGAACATGTATCTGAATCCGAAACCCAATCAGTAACCTGTTCCGGCATAATCTTACTGAAATTATTAAAGTCGGAAAGAAAATTAAAAACTGATTCCATACTCCGGTCCAGTGTAACCTGTTCACTTTCGATGCGTGTCATTGAAGGGGTTTGTGAATTTTAAAAACGTTTCCTGTTAAACATTCCATGTTGAAGGATCTTCCCGCCATTTACCAAGATGTTCGAAATCAGATTGACTGATGTATCCGTTTTTCAGGGCTTGCTTCACCAGCACATCATAGTTGCTCAGAGAATAAATCGGACAATTAGCATTACGAAATGCATCTGTAGCCTGGTCGAAACCATAATTGAAAATTGATATCATTCCTTTCACCATAACACCCGAATCCCGTAATGAAGTTACAGCTTTAAGACTGCTCTGACCCGTTGAAATAAGATCCTCAATCACTACACATGACTGGTTACGGTGCACTTCGCCTTCTATAAGATTCTGCCTGCCATGTTCCTTTGCGGAGGAACGAACATATACGAAAGGAAGTCCCATTGCCTCTGCAACCAGCACACCATGAGCGATGGCACCGGTTGCTACACCGGCAATGATATCGGGAGGGCCGAATTTTTCATCGATCACTTTTACTAACTCCTGCCTAATATACGTTCTGATCCGGGGATGACTTAATGTTATGCGGTTATCACAATATATTGGTGATTGCCATCCGGATGCCCAGGTAAAAGGCTGGTTGGGTTGCAGCTTCACGGCTTTAATCTGCAGCAGGAAATCCGCTATATTTGAACCGGTGTTACCCATCTCCATGATACAAATGTATAAAGTTTTTATAAACGACAATGAAGTTCAATTCCTTGCAGAAAATGCAACACTCCCGCCATATACAATTGAATTATCTAAAAAATTAAACCCATTAAACCTGTTAGAAGAGGTTGTAGCAACAGGAAATGGTCATCATTTGTTTGCAGTAAAAAAAGATGCACCACAGGAAATGTTTGAAAAGTTTACCAATGCATTTCCGGTTATCGAAGCTGCAGGAGGGATTGTAAGACATCAACACCCGGAAGGCCCCATTCTGATGATATTCAGACGGGGAAAATGGGATCTTCCAAAAGGAAAAATTGATAACGGTGAAAGTAACAAGCAAGCAGCACTCCGGGAGGTAGAGGAAGAATGTGGAATCGGCGGATTAACTATATCAGGCAATGCCGGAACAATGCATCATTTTTACCAGCTGAAAGGCAAATGGGTTATAAAAAAAACCTGGTGGTATCGAATGATCTGTAATGATGATTCCGAATTACGTCCGGAAACCGCAGAAGATATTACCGAAGTGCGCTGGGTATCTGAAAAGGAAGTTCAAAAATTATTACCAGGTGCGTACGCATCCATTGCTGACTTGCTGAAAAATGAAATTTCAGGCAACTGAGTGAGTCCCTTTGACAACATTTTCATAGGTAACTCCCGGATAAACTTTCAAGGCCTCTTCCAGGCATTTCAATGCATTTTTCAAGGAGTCCTGGTTAAGAACATAAGCCAGCCGAACCTGGTTATATCCTGCTCCTGCTGTTGAATAAAAACCGGTAGCTGGTGCCAGCATTACTGTTTGCTTATTGTAATGAAATGACTCCAATAACCACTGACAGAATTTATCTGAATTATCAATAGGAAGCTGCGCGATTACATAAAATGCACCGGTGGGTTTCGGACAAAACACTCCGGGGATCCTGTTTAATCCTTCCACAACAAGATTTCTTCTTGCTACATATTCATTAATAACCCCTGTAAAATATTCACGGGGTGTATCGATTGCAGCTTCAGCTGCAATCTGTCCAAAAGTTGGTGGGCTAAGACGGGCCTGAGCAAATTTCAGTGCTGTAGCCATCACCTCCTGATTACGGGAAATAAGTGCTCCTACCCTAACGCCGCAGGCACTGTAACGTTTCGAAACCGAATCCATAAGCACGACGTTTTGTTCGATTCCTTCCAGGTTCATCACCGAAAAGTATTCCTTGCCATCGTAGCAGAATTCGCGGTATACCTCATCCGCAAACAGGTATAAATCGTACTTTTTTACCAGGTCGCGAAGCGCTTCAAGCTCTTGCCGCGTATATAGATAACCGGTAGGATTCCCCGGGTTACAGATCATGATTGCCTTGGTGGAAGGATTGATGAGCCTTTCAAATTCCGATACAGGTGGTAGTGCAAAACCATCTTCAATTTTACTGATGATTGGTTTTATCTTTATTCCTGCCTGTATGCCAAAGCCGTTATAATTGGCATAAAATGGTTCTGGTATAATGATTTCGTCACCTTCATTCAAACAGGTCATCATAGCTATTTCAATAGCTTCCGAACCTCCTGTAGTGACCATGATTTCCTCGTAATTCAGCTTTATCCCATATTGGAAATAGTATCCCACAAGTTTTTTCCGGTACGATTCAATACCTGCCGAGTGGCTGTACTCTATAACTTTCAGTGAATTATTTTTCACAGCACTGAGCATCACTTCCGGAGTTTCAATATCCGGCTGTCCGATATTCAGATGATAGATTGTGATGCCTTGTTTTTTAGCTTTTTCAGCGAATGGGATGAGCTTCCTGATTGGAGAAGCCGGCATATGTTGACCTTTTTTACTGAGGGATGGCATGGAAAATAGTATAATTGATTGCCTGTTTTTGCTGATCTGCCACCGTGTTTATTCGCGCTAAGGTGGAAAATTAAAACTACCGGAATTCAGGCACAAGCGGTTATATTAAAACAAATACCCCCGGCGGTAGCGCCAGGGGTACAAACTTATAAAATTTATCAGAATTCTTATAAGCGGAATATCAGTTTTTAGGAGTCTCCATTGGTTTTGTTTCGGGAGTAACAGTCACCGCTTCAACAGTACCTTTAATATGCAATACTTTCGGGCTATCGGCTGCATTAGATGTAATTGTTACTGTTTTATCCTGCATGCCTTGTTTACCAGCGGAATTAAATGTAACCTTGATAGTTCCTTTTTCTCCTTTTTTAATAGGTTGCTTTGGCCACTCCGGAACAGTACATCCACATGAGCCATGAGCTTCCGAAATAATCAGGGGTTCTTTACCATTGTTTGCAAATTGAAAGGTATATTCAACTTTATCACCTTGTTTAATGGTGCCGAAGTTATGTTCTTCCTTTTCAAATTTCATAACCGGTCCATCAGGATTAGCGGCTGTAACTGCTGGTGCTGGTGCAGGAGCAGGAGCAGGAGTTGCGCTTTTTTCAGTCTGGGCAAATGTTGCTGATGCCACAAACAGAACAGCAGCTGCCGATAAGATTATTTTTTTCATTTTCTTTTTTTGATTTTTTAAATTTTTAAATACAGCTGATAATTATTTTGTTTTTTCAAGTGGAGCGGAGCTCATGTCTTTTTTAACTGGCGTCTGGTCTTCAGTTTGTTCAGCCGGAAGCACAGTACCTTTAATGGTAATTACTTTTGTCGCTGATTTCGCGTTGGAGTTAATGGTTACAGTTTTGGTAAACGGACCAGGACGTTTGGTATCGTATTGTACATTTATAGAACCAGATTGACCTTTACCAACAGGTTCTTTTGGCCATTTTGGAACTGTGCAGCCGCACGATCCACGCGCATTGGAAATGATCAATGGGCTTTTACCGGTATTGCTGAATTTGAAATCGTAGGTTCCGTTTCCGCCATATTCGATAGTGCCGAAATCATGAACTTCTTTTTCAAAAACAATTTCCGGAGCGTTCGGATCATTGTTTACTTCTGGTGTTTTTTGCTCTTCCTGGGCAAAGGCCGTGAAGCTCAAGGCAAACAGGATAACGAATGCGTAAATGCTTTTTTTCATTTTCTGGAGGCTATTATATTGTTTTTTGTTTAACCTGATAAAGGTACGAAACCGGGCTAAAATACCGGTTTTCGTGAATTATGGCTCAAAAATAAGCAGTGCAATATGAATTTTAAATGAAACACGGCTGGATTAAAGGACCATATTACTTAAAAGTAATTATCCGGCTGTTTGTCCCTCAGTTTCAATATTTTCATTGAATTCACCTTCCCATTTAGCTACTACCACTGTGGCCAGGCAATTTCCAATCACATTCACTGAAGTTCTTGCCATATCCATTAACTCATCTATTCCCAAAATAATAAATATCGGTTCCACCGGAAGTCCGAACGAACTTGCTGTTCCCAGTAAGATGACCAGAGATGCCCTTGGTACCCCTGCAACACCCTTGCTGGTAAGCATCAATGTAAATACCATCAGCAATTGTTGCTGAAGGGTCAGGTCAATTCCGGCAGCCTGGGCTACAAAAATTGAAGCGAGGGAGAGATATAAGGTAGTGCCATCGAGATTGAAGCTATAACCGGTAGGCATTACAAAAGCCACTATTTTGCGAGGTACTCCCAGCTTTTCCATAGCTTCCATTGCCCTGGGTAAAGCCGCTTCGGAACTGGTTGTGGCAAAAGCAATAGAGACTGGCTCCGCAATGGCATTAATAAATTTCCGGATTGGAACTTTCACTATCAAGGCAACAGGTAACAATACTCCCAAAAGAAAAACGAACAGGGCTATATACAAAGTCGCCAGGAGATGAAACAGGTTCACCAGGATCCCTAATCCCATATGTCCGACTGTATAAGCAATTGCTGCACCCACTCCTATTGGGGCAAAATACATGATGATATTGGTAAATTTGAACATTACATCCGAAAGTCCTTCGGCAAAAGAAAGCATTGGTTTGCGTTGGCGTTCATTCAACAGAGCCAATGCAATCCCGAAAATGATACTGAATACAACAATCTGCAGTACCTGTCCTTCCACCACAGATTTTGCGAAATTTTCAGGGAAAATGTGAAGTATAATATCTGTTAAGCTTTGTGGTGCCACTTTAGGAATTTCTTCATGGGCACCAGCCGGCAACTTAATTCCGACCCCGGCTTTACTAATGTTTATTGCAGCCAGCCCGATAAACAAAGCGATAGTTGTTACGATCTCGAAATACACCAGCGATTTCCATCCCATTCTGCCGACCTGCTTCAGGTGGGAATGACCCGCGATACCCACCACCAGCGTTCCGAAAAGCAGAGGAGCTATGATGGTCTTGATCATTTTAAGAAATACCTGGCTCAATACGCGTAGGTTTACTGCAACATCCGGAACGTCGTGCCCGATAGCTGCACCAACAACCATACTTACCAGGATCCAGGTGGTTAGTGATTTTTTTCTGAAGGCATAGAAAATCAAACCCGATATGGCGATCCACCGCACGATCAACATCATCGTTGGGTGAATATTGATTATCCCATAATGGTTTAGTACAGTTAGAAGGACTGCCAGGGTAAATGTTATTAAAGTATAAAGTCCCGGAGTGTTTTTCATAAATATTTTTGAAATGCGGCAAATGTAATGAAACGGGAATGCAGAACAAACCAACGTTTCAAATCAGCGGCATTTCATGATAAATTCGGATATTTGATCCCCTGAAAATTTTATTTATGGAGATTTCAAAAACTTATGACCCTGCCGCAGCTGAATCGAAATGGTATCCGTATTGGATGCAACAGGGTTTTTTCCGTTCCATACCTGATAACCGTGAACCGTTTACCATTGTAATTCCACCTCCCAATGTAACCGGGGTGTTGCATATGGGGCATATGCTGAACAACACCATCCAGGATGTATTGATTCGACGTGCCCGAATGCTGGGTAAAAATGCCTGTTGGGTACCAGGTACCGACCATGCTTCCATTGCTACTGAAGCAAAGGTGGTAGCCATGTTAAAAGAAAAAGGTATTTCCAAAAAGGACCTTAGCCGCGAAATTTTTTTAAAGCATGCCTGGGAATGGAAAGAAAAATATGGAGGCATCATTCTCGAACAGTTGAAACAACTGGGCGCTTCATGTGACTGGGACCGTACCCGCTTTACAATGGAAGATGATCTTTCGGATGCAGTTATTGAAGTTTTCATTGATCTTTTTACAAAAGGATACATTTATCGGGGAACCCGGATGGTCAATTGGGATCCCGCAGGGATGACAGCAGTTTCGGATGAAGAAGTAATTTATAAAGAAGTTGATTCTACACTTTATCATGTTCGGTACCGCGTAAAGGACAGTGAAGAGTATATTACGATTGCCACAACCCGCCCGGAAACTATCCTGGGCGATACGGCAGTGTGTGTGCATCCTGAAGATACCCGTTACAAACATCTTCACGGAAAACATATAATCGTACCGTTAGTTGAACGCGTGGTTCCGTTGATAACCGACGAATATGTAACCATGGAATTCGGCACCGGAGCATTAAAGGTAACACCTGCACATGACGTTAATGATTATGCATTGGGTCAGAAACATAAACTACAAACGGTAGATGTAATTGCTCCGGATGGCAAAATGAGCGATGCAGCCATATTTTTTGTTGGAGAAGACCGGTTCATAGTCAGGAAAAAAATTGCCAAAGAACTGGATGCAAAAGGTCACCTTGTAAAAACTGAACCTTACAAAAGTAATGTCGGCTTTTCAGAAAGAACCAATGCTGTGATTGAACCTAAACTTTCAATGCAGTGGTTTTTAAAGATGGATACAATTTCAAAGCCCGCATTGGAGAATGTGATGAATGATAACATCCGGCTGGTGCCTGAGAAATTCAAAAATACCTACCGCCACTGGATGGAAAATGTTCACGACTGGTGTATTTCACGTCAGTTATGGTGGGGGCAACGAATTCCGGCATGGTATGATGGTTCTGGTGATTATGTAGTGGCGAAAACAGAAGATGAAGCCAGGAAATTATTTGTCACTAAAAATCCATCGTTCAGACCGGATACTATTCTTTCACAGGATGAAGATGTGCTGGACACCTGGTTTTCTTCCTGGCTGTGGCCGATATCTGTTTTTGATGGATTCAAAAATCCGGATAATGCGGATATAAAATATTATTATCCTACAAATGATCTTGTAACCGCACCTGAAATATTATTTTTCTGGGTTGCCCGCATGATCATAGCAGGATATGAATACCGTGGTGAAAAACCATTTTCAAATGTTTACCTGACCGGTATCGTTCGTGATAAGCTGGGAAGGAAAATGTCGAAATCACTGGGTAACTCTCCTGAACCACTGGAGCTGATTAAAAAGTATGGTGCAGATGGTGTTCGTGTGGGAATGTTGTTAAGTTCTCCTGCAGGGAACGATTTACCATTTGATGAATCGTTGTGCGAACAGGGAAGAAACTTCGCGAACAAAATCTGGAATGCGTTCCGGTTGATTCAGTCATGGAAGGAAACTGAAGGAAAAACCGAATCGGATAGCCGTGACTATACGCAGATACATAGTTGGTTTGCAGCAAAACTTTATGCGGAAACCGAGAACATTAATGACCTGTTTTCCAAATACCGTATTTCGGAAGCGTTAATGGCAGTTTACAAACTCGTTTGGGATGATTTCTGTTCATGGTACCTGGAGATTATCAAACCGGGAATGGGACAAATTATGCAACAGCAAACCCTTCAAACTACCTTAGGTTATTTCGAATCGCTGATGAAATTATTGCACCCTTTCATGCCATTTATTACTGAAGAAATCTGGCATAGCATTGCGGATCGGAACGAAAAAGATTGCATCATCATTGCCGCCTGGCCTAAGAGCAGCGCGCTTAATACAAATATATTACTTGACTTTGAAGCGGCTATTCAACTGGTCACAAATATTCGCAATATCCGAAAGCAAAAAAATATTCCAAACCGTGAACCACTACAGGTAAAATTTGTACAGGGAAGGGAATCCGGCCATGAGGTGTTTCATTTCATTGCATCAAAACTCTGCAACATTCCTGCAATCGACAAAGTTACTGAGAAACCAACAGGACAGGTTTCAACAGTTATTCGCAATCACGAATATTTTATCGACACCAAGGGTCATGTCGATCAGGGTGAAGAAAAGAAAAAAATAAAGGCTGAACTGGATTACACAAAAAGCTTCCTGGACTCGGTAATGAAGAAACTGGGGAATGAACGATTTGTGAGTAATGCAAAACCTGAAGTTATTGCCCTGGAACAAAAGAAAAAAGCCGATGCGGAGGCGAAGATCAAACTACTGGAGCAACAGTTGGACGGAGAATAAGCTTTTAATTGTTTTCAGTCACTTTTATTAATTTGTGTAATCTTCTTCTCAACGAGGGGTAATTTTTGGATTGGTTTTTTATCCCAATTTCCCAAATCAATTTCATTGATTTTTTGATCTTGTTAAATATGGAATTATAAATCTTGATGATAACATATTTGCGGCTCTGATAATTTTAGTAACTATTGTGTACGGCACGGTTATTTTTTAAGACATCAGGTTGTTTAAACTAAAAATCTTATTGCCATGAAACAAAAATTTACATTTCTGCTGATGCTCTTCAGCTTCCTGTGTGTTATTCACTCACAGGCACAACCGCTCTGCCCTACTCACTTTCCCCATAAAATGAATGCCAACATGGTACATTTCAGGGAAGATATGCGTAAACTCTGGGAAGATCACATAACCTGGACCAGGAATGTGATTTGCAACATCCTTGATGACCTGCCTGGAACCACTGAAGCTGTTAACCGGTTACTACAAAACCAGGATGACATTGGAAACGCCATCAAGCCCTATTATGGAAATGCAGCCGGGGATGCGCTTACCGGTTTACTTTATGGTCACATTACCATTGCCGCCAGTCTGCTCACAGCCTTAAACAATAATGATAATACAGGTGTAGCCACTTACAGTCAACAATGGATTGAAAATGCAGATTCCATTGCAATGTTTCTGGCTAGCGCCAACCCTCACTGGGATTTTGCTGAGTTGCAGATGATGATGCATGAACATCTTGACCTCACCACAGCTGAAGCTGTAGCTAGACATTCACAGGATTTTGTTGGTGATGTGAATGCCTATGAAGATGTTCATATCGCAATCCTTGAAATGGCCGATATGTTGTCCTGTGGTATTATCCGGCAGTTTTGGTGGCAGTTCCTGGGCAATAACCGGGAGGCAAATCCTGAAGTTACGCTCTCCGACAGCGACATCAGTCTGGATCAAAACGATCCAAATCCATTTACCGATTTTACAGAAATCAATTATTACATCCCGGAATATTCGAATGATGCGAAAATGTTTTTCTATAATAGTTATGGTGCATTAATTAAGTCTATTGATCTGACAGAAAAAGGTGAAGGTTCTGTTCATGTAAATGCGATGAACCTGAGAAGCGGCATTTATACATATTATATCATTGCCGATGGTGTTACTTCGGAAATCAGGAAAATGGTACGATAAAAATAATTTCAACCAGAGATCAAATACGGGGGTTTGCAATCCCCGTATTTTTTAGTCCGGGATTACATCTGTCGGCTAATTAATGGTGAATAGGTGGCCGATTGCTTTTCAGTATTTAATAATCTTTCCATTATCGAACAAGCCACTATCAGTCCGGATCTGATACACGAATGTTCCAGCAGGAAGACTTTTTGTGTTCAGTGTACAAGTACCAGAAATACTAGTGGTTAAAATGCACCGGGATGTTATATCGTAAATATTTAAAGTAGCTGGTTCATTGATTGGCAATTCAACTTTCAACTGTTCAGAAAATGGGTTCGGAGAAATGCTCACATTAATGTGCTCACTCAATTGATTCATTCCTGTTGTGCAATGTGGATATGAATTAGATAATTGTGATTGGGAATACAGACGGACATTATCCAGCAACAATTCAGTACAATATTGACAAGTATGCCCCCAATTTGTAAACTTAAAATTATGGTTGGCAGATGTTGCTATAAATTGAATCAGGTAAACCCTGCCAATCCCTGGTAAAAACACATTTGAAGTAATCGGATCTCGTAAGAATATATTTCCGAATCCGACATCAACAGCAAACAATCCATCAGTTCCATTAAATCCGGTTCCTGCATTTTCACCCCCAGACCAAAATTCCAATACATAGATTGATCCTGGTATCAGTCCGGTAACAGTTTGCTCCAGACTAACGCCTGTTGAACCACCATTGAGACTATCACTGACCGGATACCCTGCCGGTATATTGGTCACAATGCAGCCTGCCTGGCTCCAACATGAAGTATCATATTGTGTCGGAGAACAAGGATTACTAAAGGCATTTCCGAAATACGCCGCTTTTGTTCCTTCCGGGATGATCACATAGGATGAAGTATCAAATATGTGTGTATATGTATTTTGACCTCCACCGGTACATGCCCAATTCTGAATATCACAATTGTAACCAAATGCAACCGGACAAAATGTATCGAATGAGCCGGGAAACGATAGACATGTGGTATTTTCAAATCCGCCGTTAATTATAAAATTAGATGCATTAGGACTGATCGTACTGTTCATGTTATAACAATTCACACAGAGTACTTGTCCGGATACCTGTTGGCTACAATGAAGAATAAACAGAAATAAAAGCCTTTTAAAATTTTTCATCAGGGAATAATTTAAAACATAAAAAAATTCTTCATATTTCAACCGGGTTGTTAGTCTAAAAATAAGGTATCAAATATTTGCCTAAGACTTTTCCCGCTTTCGAATACGATCCTGTCAGCCTGGTGCCTACATCGAAATCAAACCCACCTGAACCTTCAACATCCTGAACGTACAATCGTAATAAAACATTACCGGGATTAGATGCATCCACAAATTCAAATTCAAAATGACAAAACGCCGGAAATTTAGACACTCCGATATTATATCCGGGTTCTGAATATTTAGTTTTAACAATTAATGTATATGATGATTGGGATTCAGGTGCCACTTTCACATCTTTCTTTTCAAATACTTTATTAAGGGATTTAATAAAATCTGGTTCATAGCGTTCCTGCCTGGAATTTTTCCATCCCTGAAGCCACTTTTCTCCGGATCCTGCTTCTTTTGTCTCATGTTCCGTTACCTGGTAATTTATGTATTCTTCCTCTGATTCAAACCTTCCAACTCTCATTCCGTCATACGTAAATAATATCTTAAATTCCTTTATGGATTTTATATTTTCAATTAACCCAAATTCTTTTTGAATTTCTGGATTGGAACTTAATCCTTGTGATTTCAATAAACATGGAAACAAAATAATTGCAAAGAAAAAATAATGAAAAATGATACCTGACCTGGTTAGTAATTTTAGATACTTCATTTAAATCAGTTCTTCAAATTATTTAGCACTAGCTAAAATATTCATTAAAAGTAAGAATGACAAATAACCGAATATGAATATATTTCTAAAATAAATTCAAAAGATTGATGAACTTACTTCTTATTCAGCCCTTCAAGCACCTCTTTAGTTATATCAAGAGA
>JANWID010000253.1 GCA_025450095.1 Bacteroidia bacterium
AGTAATTTTATAAGCATAATCATAACCGGTTCCTCCTATTCTTTTAGCCCATATCATATTACCTGATGGATCGAATTTGGTAATGAACAAATCGCTAAGACCTGTTGAAGTTAAGTTGTAAACTCCTATACCGGGATCAAAGTCAACTATTCCCAGAAAATAACCTGCCGTATAGATATTTCCCGAGTTATCTGTAGTAATTGAAAATCCTACACCATCACCATTGAGCCCCCCCATCCCTTTTGCCCAAGCAAACAATGGCACCTGCCCCATTATTCTCACAGTGCAAGTCATCAACAAAATGATTAAGTGGATTTGTTTGTTCATGTGTTAACTGTTTGAATTAGCAACACCGTTTGTTCTGTGCGTTAAAATGGCTGATAACGGTTGGCCGGTTTGCGCAGGGTGGGTTCCCTGCCCCGACTGAAGCGTCGGGGGGAGCACGAAAGTTAAATATTTCCCCTTTACTTCGCGCCTTCCGAAGCCAGAAAATGAGCTTCGGAGGGCAATGCGGAGCTAAAAACACATTCACCACTTCAAATCATTAGCCCAACAAGCAGAAGGGTATTACTCCTGGTAAAAAATGGAGAGTGTATACCTTCGCTTGTTGGCATGCTTGCGGCATACTGGTTGTTATCTGTTCGTGCCACTCCGTCCACGAAGATGTGTCACTTCAAATTAGCCACAAGCTCTATTTCGTACATTTCCATGTAGTTGTTGTCCGAGCAAGGATATTTTATTGTGGTATTTTAAGTGTCATCATTGCAAAAGCTGCCAAAGGTAAAATCACTGCAATAAGTCCCCAAATGTCCCATGCTACATAAAGTTTGTCAAACTTCACCCAATCAAAATCAGTTGGGGTTTCTTTATTCAAAGTAAGATTATATATTTTCTTTTGCAGCGGTACAACTCTGAATGCAAAGGCAAGACCTGAAATCGAAAACAAAATGATAGACCAAAAAATCCAGCCTGTGCGAAGAATAGGAAAATGCCCGTAGATGGCAGCCATGATTCCACCGGCAGTAATGATGATAACTCCAGGGATAGTAAAATATCTATCTGCCTTGATTATGCCTTTCATTGCAAAGGTGATTATCTTTAAGTTTTTTGTCTTCACAGCAATATGCATCCAGAAAAGTCCCGTTATGATATTTCCTAAAAAAAGCATAACAGCTATAAGGTGTATTAGTTTAAGATAAAAGTACCCCATGCGAATTGTTTGATTTAATTTGTCAGAGTTAATTTCTTGCAGTCAACTTGAAGTTACCTTTGCTGCCAAAGCATGACGGAAAATGTTTTGCCGGTTGCCGCAGGGGCTGGCATACTTTGTCAGCCGAAGCAGCAGGTTTTCCCCGCGAAGGTGGACCAAATTAATAAAAAATAAAACCATCAGGCCGGCCTTGCGCAAACCAGCTGCTAGCTGTAGTTAATTTTTATTCTACCTTTCGTTCAACTTCTATTAATTGTCCGCTTACCAGTTTTTTTGTTATTATGGTTTGCTTATTTGTCTCGGTGTCTGTTGTAACTATTGACTGTTTAATCAGAGTGATTTTTCCATTTATATATTTGTATGTGTCACTACCGTGAGTGCAACAACCGTCGCGCCAACTTGAATAAACCGTCTTATCGTCGTAGTCAAATGTAGGATCAGTAATGTTTTCTAAAGTCGTGTCTTGTTCAAACAGCTGTGTCTTTGAGTTGAAAGTCCAAAAATAATATGGTATATTAGGTGATGCAGGTAATAATTTTATAAATCGGATGTCGTTGTGACCATCAAAGTTTATGTCCTCAATAAAAAATAATTGATTTGATGGAAATCCGCAATAGGTGTAATTTTCTTTTGGAATAATTGTCTGGATTGCTTTATTGTCTGATAGTCTCGTAACTGAAATTGTCTTTACAAAACAATCATAATTTATCATGTCTCCCGAAAGAGCACTGTCAATTGTCAAAGTGAATAAGAAATTCTTGTCTTTATATGTCAGTTTGTAACTCGCAAAAGTTGTGGTGTAAGTTAAGGTCAGGATAAATATGATTGTAACTAGACGCATTTTTTCAATTACCAATAACGTTTTCGTAGTAGCCGAAGGGGCCGGCCACCAATTTAATAATTTTCTATAAAACATTGGCAGGCCCTTGGGGCTACTACGTGTTAGCGGTAGTTTTTACCTATTGCTTCCCGGTATTCTTTATTTCTTCTGTAATTAAAATAATAAACCCCTCTTTTCAGCCAACCATTAGCATAGTAGGTCGCTGTATCTCCAATGTTAATTATTTCATCATCTTCTTCAATATAATTAACATTCTTAGACTCTGATTCTATACTTATAAGTTTAACATTAATGGAATATTTTTCGGGATATTTCTCTTTAAGTATTCCAGATAAATAATACCAATCGGGGGTTTTGCTTATTAAGCGTGGAGAACGATTATAAAGAACGTCGATCGTATCATTTATATTCAAACTTTGGAAATGATAATTATTTAGTATATTAATTTCCCTTTTTTGCATTGCTTTACTTACCCAGCCCTCTCCACGTTTAGGGCTTTCCCAAAAAGATTTTATTAACGCAATTTCTCTTGTCCAGTCATAATCAAGATTGTTAAGTTTTTTATGATAGCATTTAAACAAAATTCTAATCATTTCTTCCGGATCACTTATCCCATCATTGATAAACTTATCCAGTACGGGAGGTTTATACCAGTAACCAAAATCTCTGATAGTTTCAACTTCCTGATTACGATAATCTGCTAGATACCAAAAATTTATAAAAAGTCCTCCCATTTCCTGAGATAATTTTATGTAAGCAACTATGCTATCTTCCATTTTATAATGGTCAATAACTTCAACCGTAAGGATACTGTCAAATTGCATCAAGCAATCTTCATAATCAACAGGAAGATTATATTTGAATTTATCGGGATTAATTTTAACATTTGGATAATATCTACTCCAGGTATAACTGGCACAACCAATAATTGCGAATGAAAATAAAAGTAAAATAAAAATATTTTTCATCGTTGGTGCTTGATTCGCTTCAAATTTACCGCTAACGTTTCGCCAGTTGCCGCAGATCGGGTTCCCTGCCCCGACTGAAACGTCGGCGGGCACGAAAGTTAAATATTTCCCCTTTACGCTCTTCACCCTCCATAGCTCTTTTTCTTTGCCCTCCGAAGCCAGAAAATGAGCTTCGGAGGGCAAAGCGGAGTTAAAAACACATTCACCGCTTCAAAACATTAGCCCAACAAGCAGAAGGTATTTATTCCTGGTAAAATATAGAGAGTGAATGCCTTCGCTTTTGGCAGGCTTGCGGCCTTCTGACTGTTATGCCCAGTGCTTCTCAATTATAGTATATTCTTGGGATCAAGTTTTACTGTCAATAGAATTAATTTATACAGACAATTTTTCCTTCAAGAGGGCTTACCAGGTACACTTTATTCGCAGATATTACTGAGATGCTATAGAAAGAATTTCCAACCCGGTGCAGAGGATCATTTGTGCTGTTTCCCGAGGAATATAATGGAGTAAATAGCGAGCCTTCGTAAATTTTGTTTGGAATTCCTTGTTGTACAGTATATACCTGTGGCGGTTTGTTCATAGTAACATTGAATGTGCTATCTATGGTGAAGCCTGGCGCTGAAGCCACATACATTATTCCGTTCTCCGCTATGTCAATTGATGTAGGATAAGGAATTGAGGAAGTGTAAGTGCTTAAATTTTTGTCTTTATCAATCTTATAAATAACATCATCATAACCGAAGGCTACATACAAAGAAGTATCCATATCCATTTTCAAACTCATGGAAAATACAATCGGATGAAAGGTGGTGCTACCACCAGAGTATCCGCCACTATAATTATTAAAATTAATTGTGGATGGAAATTCATAATAAAGGTTTGGTATGCCTACTGGTGAATCAATCTCATATATCCTGGGGAGTTGAGATATGTTAAAGGAACCATCATAAATCGGAGCCGTGGCAACATATATGGTGTTCTTAAACGCAGAGATTGCAATAACACCACTCAAAGACCACTGACCATAATAACTGTCATTGTCTATACGGTAAATCTTATTTGTATTACTGTATGACATATAAAGTCTACCGTTTCTTGTCATCGCCAAAGAGGCACAACCATTATTAGGGACCCATCCAAACTGACCATTGTATTGTATTCCTGTATAACTCCCATATGAAAATGTCTGGCTTTGAAAATCAAAAATGGTCGAATTGGAATTAATTGAAATGGCCTTTAATATTTTAGCTGAAATAACAGGGTTATGAGGACTGTTTAAAAAGGGAAACTGAAAAAAGAGAAGATTTCCTACTGTATCAATACAACTGCCTTCTATTGGAAGAAGATTCCTAAGAAATTCAGAGGGGTAGTTGTCACTGGAACCTACGTCATTGATTAGCTGCGGAGTGGGGATGTCTTTTTTACATGCAAAAAGGAATATGATTACACTATAAATCAGTCCTCTTATTGTGTATTTTCTCATTTTAGGTATTATGTACTAACTACGCTAAAATGGAACTAATATTTCATTTCTTATTAATTTTATTTATTGACCATATTGTTTTCTGTCGCTGCATGATCACTAACGTTTTCGTAGTTGCCGCAGGGCCGGCCTACTTTGTCCGCAGAAGCGGGAGGTTTTCCCCGCGAAGGTGTACAGCGTCCACCAAAGCGGGAGGTTTTCCCCGCGAAGGTGGACCAATTTGATATTTTTCTAAATAAATTCGGCCGGCCCTTGCGCCAACCGCGTGCTATGCGTAGTTTTACTCTCTCAATCTTTCACAACTTTCCCTTTCTTAATCACCCGATAGCTATCGGGTCCGTTTTTGTTTCTCACCTCGTATAGATAAATACCTTTTGCAAGTTGTTCTGTGTTTAATGAAGCAGAATTTGTAAATTGTTGATGCAGTAATTTTCTTGAAGAAATATCATAAATTAATATTTCCGATTCCGCGTTAGCGATGGTGGTGACACGCAAGTACGTGTCGAATGGGTTTGGAGTGAGAGTGATGTTAGATGCTTCCGGTGCGGTGTTAAGTCCGGTACAGGCATCTACGAAAATTTGAGCGGAGGAGGTGTTGGAGCATCCATTTGTATCGGTGTATAAATAAATAATGGGGTGGGTTCCAGGTCCGGCGACTGATGGGTTGAAGGTATTCAGATTGATACCCGGTCCGGTATAGGTTCCTCCCACTGGCACCCCGCCAGTCAGCGTGTATGAAGGGGTGTTGAGGCAAACTGTATCGGGATTTAATGAGAGTGATACAATAGGAGAAGTATTGAATGTAACAGTCGCATTAGCTGTGTCGGAGCAGCCAGACTGATCCGTTATGATTACTGAATAAATTCCGGCGTTGTCGACGTCGATGGCTTGAGTGGTGTCGCCGGTATTCCAAATGTACGTATATCCCGTACCGTTGGTGGCAGTAAGAGTGATTTGTGCGGAATCGCATACCGAAACGGGGCCGGGAGGGGTGATAGTCGCCACCGGTAGTGGATTATTGAAAGGGACATCGGTGTTCCAGGAGCCCCCGTTCAGTGTTCCGTTGTAATTGCCTGTAAGATCAGTCACCAGGGATGCAATTCCGTCGTTGAAGCGCCAGTAAGCGGCGAGCCCGATTTGTGTTGCTGGATTGATGTGGTGGTCCATGCGCGACTGGATTTCCGCTTGCGTTAAGGCATGGTCCCAAATACGAACTTCATCAATGTATCCAGCCCAGTAGCGGTTGAGCGCTTGTATGTCCGAAAGCCCACCAATCTTAACATTATAATTGGGGGAAGCCACAATAGTCCCGTAAATCACCAATGAATCGATAAAGTTTCCATTAATGTAAATCCGGATCTGTGTTCCGTCGTATGTGCCCGCTACATGATACCAGGTGTTCGTTAACATGGCCCCTGAAGCGGATGAAACATTCCTCCAGCTTTGCGCTACGCCATTTGTATCGCGCCAGGCAATGTTGAAATTAAGCTGTCCGTTATTCCCCGCGCGCAACACAAACCCCGCTTCACCTGTCGACCATCCGTGTTTGCATACAATACTTCCTTCGTAATTGTTGGCCTTCCACAACGTGGCCTTTATCCAGGCTTCAACTGTTACGTCCGTCGTGAAACTGAGCCCATTGCCTGAAGTTGTGGAGACCTGCGTGGAGTTTCCGTTGAATATAACGGAATTGGTGTTTATTTCGCACACCTGTGCATGCACCTGCACAACTGATACTATTAATATGAGAATGGCGATCCTTTTCATGACGGATTTCGTTGAAATTTGTACAAGTAAATATAAAGATTTTATGCCAACTCACAAAGCACGATCTAAAGTTGTACGAAGTGCTATTATGAATAAATAACCAATAAGAATATTCTGTAGATAAATGCCTGGATAGTTGCCAAGGCATGGTAGCAACCGGCTGATATGGGTAGTGCTTACTGGTCAGTATTTAGTAAAAGTTATTTGCTTTTCCACCTACCTAATCGTTTCATTCCTCTTGTAAATAACCATGAGAAAAATTTGGAGTGTCCGCCTTCCATCATTTTTTGTTTGCAATATTCTTGAAAGTCATACACATTATTTCCTTTGTAAATGAACTCACCTTTGTCAAAGCAGTAGGAACAATACATTGAGCTTTTG
>JANWID010000254.1 GCA_025450095.1 Bacteroidia bacterium
AATTAAACCCCTATGATATTTCGGTTATTTGTTACGGCCCTGGTGGCAGTTTTAGTCATTCAACCTGTATGCACGAATGGTCAATCCCGGCTGGCAAATGCATCCCGCGAATACCAGGTTCCTGGCCAGGTTATTTTCAAAGTAAAATCAGGTTACGGACCGGCTTGCAGGAAAGATGGCACTGACCTCCCAAAACTCAACGATGCCCTTTTTCAAATCCAGGCGTCGGATGTACATAAAAAGTTTCCTCGTCACGTTGCGCCTGAAATTTCGGTAAACAGCAGGGGAGAAAAACTCATTGATATTTCAACCATCTACCAGGCAGCTATTCCTGTAAATGTTCCTATAGAAAAGGCTATTCACTTATTATTGAATTCAGGATTTGTTGCATATGCCGAACCCGTTTACAAAGTGGAACCGCTTTATAATCCAAACGATCCGGATACGGCTTCACAATACTACCTTAGTTTGATAAGGGCATACGAGGCCTGGGATATCAGCATGGGGGATTCCAATTTTGTGGTAGGTGTTACCGATACCGGAACCGATCTCGATCATCCTGATCTGGCTGCGGGTATTAAGTATAACTATGCTGATCCGATAAATGGAGTGGATGATGATGCCGATGGATTTACCGATAATTTTATGGGATGGGATTTGGGTCAGAACGACAATGATCCCACTATTGATATTGTCCATGGGTCATTCGTGAGTGGATTTGCAGGAGCGGTTACCGATAACGGAGTAGGTATTGCAGGCCCTGGTTTCAAGACACGGTTTCTTCCGGTAAAAATTTCGTCGAACGGAGTTTTGACTGTTGCTTACGACGGAATAGTTTACGCCGCTGATCACGGATGCCAGGTGATCAATTGTTCGTGGGGAAGTTTTGGAGGAGGACAATTCGGACAGGATATTGTGGATTATGCCACTATAAATAAGAATGCACTGGTAGTAGGTGCAAGTGGAAATTCAAATAACGAAAATCCATTCTTTCCTGCTTCATACAACAATGTGCTTTCAGTTACCGGCACCAATCAAACCGATACTAAATGGGTAAATTCAAGTTATGGAGCTTTTGTGGATATGTGCGCTCCAGGTGAAGCTGTTTACTCGACTATTTTCGACGACACCTATTCCTTTTCCTCAGGAACTTCGTTTGCGGCTCCTATAGTTGCTGCTGCAGCGGCTTTGCTCCGCACGCAGTTTGCATTTTACAGTCCCGGACAGATTGCCGAACAGTTGCGCGCTACAGCCGACGATGTTGATACTGTTGCAGGAAATGCCTCATACATCCATAAATTGGGTAAGGGCAGACTCAATATGTACCGGGCACTTACCGAATCACCTAATTCGGTGCGCATGGAAGATTTAATCATCACGGATAATAATGACAATGCATTTTCCGGGAACGATACGCTCGATATCACGGTCTTCCTGAAGAATTACCTGGATCTGTTGGTGAATTTGAATGTCACACTTACGTGCAACAACCCGTTGATCTCGATAATTGCAGGAACTATCAATCCTGGTACTATGCAAACACTTGCTCTTTACGACAATACCGGTTCGCCATTCAAGGTGGTCATCGACCCAACAGTTCCGTTTAATACTCAAGTAACCTTTACGCTTAATTTTGCAGATGGATCGTATTCAGACTGGCAGATTTTCGACCTTGTTGTAAATGTTGATTACATCAATGTATTGGTTAATGATGTGGGAACTTCGATTACAAGTAAAGGAAGAATAGGATACAACATTGCCCAGGGACAGGGCATCGGATTTACGTACAACGGTGGTTCTTCATTGTTGTATGAAGGTGGTCTCATTATAGGAGTGGATACTGTGAAGGTTTCTGATCATATGTTCGGTTCACCTGTTTCGGTAATGACTGACGATTTTTTTTCAATGGTAAATGTGCACCGGATCTTACCCACTGTTGATTCGGACTTCGATCTCGACAGCCGCTTTAATGATGATGGCGCCGGATCCAATATGGTAGATGTTGAAATAAACCAGAAAACTTATGCCTGGAGTACACCCGCCGACAGCAAATACATCATTGTTGAATACACTATTTCGAACCAGGGAGCTTCTGCACTGAACGATTTTTATGCAGGCATTTACGCTGACTGGGATATAGGTGCAGTGATTGACAACCGTGGAGTACACGACGTGGTAAACAAGATGGGATATGCCTTTAATACTGGTACGCCTACATTTTATGCCGGGGTAAAACAACTTAATTCCGGAGGAAACAATTGTTATGCTTTGGATAATGATGGGTCAGGAGGGACGATCAGTATTTACGATGGTTTTACCGAAGCGGAAAAATACCAGGTGATCAGTCAGCCTCGTGCCGCATCGGGACAAAATGGTAGTGGCAACGATGTTTCAATAGCCGTATCATCCGGTCCGCGTACAATCAATATTGGCGATTCTATAAAAGTTGCGTTTGCGATATTGGCTGGTGAAGATTTGGCTTCGATACAAACTTCTGCCACCGCTGCACAGATCAAATATTCTACTCTGAATTCTGTTGAATTTCCTGGAATTGCATTTACAGGAATGAATCAGAATTTTCCAAATCCATTTTCTGCTTCAACAAATATCGGGTATTCAGTTTATGGAAATAAACCAGTACTGATAGAAGTATTCAATGTACTTGGTGAAAAAGTAGCCACGCTTGTTGACGAGGTTGTTGCCCCAGGTTATCATACTGCCTTGTTTGTACCCGGCACACCCGGCTCCTCTGTTTATTATTGCAGAATGATCAGTGGAAATTTCAGCAAAGTCATTAAAATGATGACTTTTGAAAGTCAAAAGTAAACGGTAGCTCGCTTTATCTTGAAATCAGCATTCGGTTGGTGCGTATAGTCACGCCATCCACTTCGAGTGCATAAAAATAGAGACCGTTTTTCAGCATAGCTCCCCTGTCGTTTTCGCCTGTCCAGTTGATTTTATACAAACCTGCTGTTTGAGAACCCTGGTTGAACGATTTTACTTTTTGACCGATCACATCATAAACAACCACATTCACAATCCGCCCTGGATATTTCAAATTGTAAGTGATGATGGTATTTGTTTTCACAGGGTTCGGAAAATTATTCATCACAAATTCCTTCATCGGAATTTCCTTGCCGCCTACAGCGCAATTTCCAAGAGTGACTCCTGCGAAATTTGATGAAGGAGGAACCGTTGTCATATCTACGATGATGTAGGAATTATTGAAATTGTATCCCTGGGCTGTACCATTTTCATTTCTGAAAAACATATCGATGGCCAGGATTGGAGTTGCCGGAGGTATTGGACCTGCAATTCCTGAACTGTAGTAGACCAGGGGATCGATACAGATCATCCACTGATCATTTCCCATGGAAGTCATTTGACCGATTCCATCATCGACATTCGGACTACCAACGATCCATTCCCATTGTCCCGATGGTGAAGAAGTGACCGCGCCGGAATACATGTACACTTTGTTTGCGCCTGGCAAACCAGAAATCCCCTGGTTTGCATCGTAGTTGATACGCAAGTCGTTTTGCTGGGCGAAAGCCGGCTGTACTATGCAAAACACTGAAAATAAGAAGAGTATGAATTTCCCCATGCAGGAACTGATTAATGATTAAACATATAGAATTCAAATTTAATCACTCCAGGCACTATAAAGGAATCAAAAATTGCCGGTTTCTTGCAAAATATTGCCTTCAAACAAAAAAATAAAGCCCTGGGTTGCAGGGCTTTATTTGTCGGCTAGGGTTTTCAGAAAAATATGGGTATGGATGCCATGATCACTGTTGGTTATGGATCCCGCGGAGTAGGAGGGTCCCTTGCTCACTACAATCCAACCACCAGGTTCATCAACATAAACCGGTATTCAAAAACTTCTGATTCCTTCAAACCGTTTGCATTCATTTCATCCGGAGGGATAAGTTCCTTCGCACATGAGTATGGCCATGCCCTTGATTACATTCTCGGGGGACATGTAGAACGAAATTCAACTTGCTTTCCGCTTACCCTTGGTAGGAGTACCAGGCGTACCTGGTCATCAGCGGAATTTACCACACCAATGCGAAAGCTCATGCAGAAATTAATCCACCGGTATATTTGGGAAGATGAAAAGGAAACAACTCATACAAAGAATTATCAAAAAATCATTAATGCAGTGCCTTATTACCGGCAGCACAATGAAATTTTCGCCAGGCTTTTCGAAAAGTACATTTTTGTGAAACTTGCCGATCGGCAAATAAAAAACCTGGCTCTTTCAAAATCAAAGTATGACGCCAGGGTTTATGCAACGGACCAGGACATGAAAAAGTTGATCCCGTTAAGGGATCAGCTTGTAGGAGAAATACGAAAGCATATTGTAATTAAAAGCCCGGCATTTAATCCTGGAGTGATGAAGCCAGCGGCAAGTCGATAAGTTCGTTCAGCATTTTGTTTATTAGCAACAGTTTTTAAAGATGCTATTGTATTGGATTCATTTAATTAGTAAAAAATAATTATTTTTATAGCCTTGAATATTAATTATTTATAATATCATTGTTACCTATTATTACTAAAAATTGATTTTTTAAAATTCCAATTTTAGATTCACTTTGTGTAATTCCATGAGGTTTTGCATACGCCAATCTCTTGCGCAAAAAAGAGATAGTAGCTTTAAATACTTTAGATTATGAAAAAGTCGATTTTAACATCTGCATTATTTATTTTTTTAAGTATTGCTTCATCAACCAACGTGTTTGGGTTATATGTTGGCTATCTACTAGTTCACAGATGTGGTGGATGCGTTGGTGAAGGGTGTTTGCCTCCCTGCGCCTGTGCATGTATAGTGCCTCAATGTCCATTGGGTGATGCATATATGTGTGAATGTTCAGGACCATATAGACCTGTTTTATATTCAGGTCCATCATTTAGGGTTATCTTAGATGTTCCATCTGGGAATGTTATACTTTATAACAGTGAGGAAGATTCCATCACGACTTTGGTTAACTCTTCTTTATTGGAGTCAATAATGGACGGACAATATGGAATAAGTTTTGATGCAAATTATAATACTGAGACACACTGGTTATATATTAATTATTATCAAATGACAATAAATATAAATGAGGATACATTAACTTCTGTTGATACTCTTCAATCTTTTTCACCGTTGGAATTCGACATTGAAAATTGGATTGATATTCCAAGATTAATGAATTCTCATTCTGAAAATTGTGATTTTAACATAAACATAAATTCTGCTTTGATTACTTTCAATAATCTAATTATGTGTGATTTGAATGTGGAAATAT
>JANWID010000255.1 GCA_025450095.1 Bacteroidia bacterium
AGGGTTCGACAAAGTCGAACCCTGGCCGCCCCAACCCTATTTAATTATTATGTCGTCATCCCGAGTGAAGTCCTGAAGTAACCGAAGGTTATCTTCAGGGCGCAGCGAGGGATCGCATCATATTTACCTATGCACTCATAGTTATACAAGCCCTTATTATAAATAGTGACTTTTATTTCATATATTTACACAACACATTTCATTTTTCCGGAATAATAAAAACAATTCAGATGAAAAATACTTTGATTAAATTTTTTACAGGGATGATCTTATTAGCCTTTTCCCAGGCTTCATTTTCTCAGATTCCGGGTAAATCGCCAGCCGACCTGACGCGTATGCACCATGAAGAGGAAACACCGGGTGATCCATATACTCCGAATAAATGGAACAATCAAAAGTTAAGTCCTGCATACCGTTATGTATCACCGGGAATTAAAAAGGACAATCGTTCTTCTTCTGTGCCGACAACTATTTTTACCACACAGGTTAATATTGCTCCGGGATCAGCACAAAATATTGTGGGTGATGCGGCAAACGAACCCAGTCTTTCACGTAACGCATTAAATCCGGATGTTATGGTTATTGGTTGGCGGCAGTTCGATGATGTTTCGAGCAACTTCCGCCAGGCTGGATGGGCATATACCGCTGACGGGGGACAAACATGGATCTATCCGGGCGTTATTGAATTTGGCACTTTCCGTTCCGATCCGGTTCTGGATTATGATTCCTGGGGAAATATAATGTATAACAGTCTTACTAATTCTCCAACATACATGTGCAAAGTTTTCAAAAGCGATGATGGAGGCGTTAGCTGGGATGCAGGAGTCGATGCAGAAGGTGGTGACAAGCAATGGATGACTATTGACAGAACATCACCAGGACCGGTTAATCATATTTATGCGTTCTGGACCGATGCATACAGTGTTTGTATCCCGGACGATTTCACCCGTTCTATAGACAATGGAGCTAGTTATGAACCTTGTGATTCTGTTTCCGGCGCGCCTGCACTCGGTACTCTTGCCGTTGACCGGAATGGTGTACTCTACGTTGCGGGTGTCAGTGGTTTGACCGATAGTCTTATCGTAGTGAAATCCATGAACGCGCAAAACGGAAGCCAGCCAATTAACTGGGAACCCTATGTGCCGGTGTTCATGGATGGAACTGTTAATGGTTGGGGTGGGGTGAACCCTGTTGGTTTGTTTGGCCAGGTAAATATTGATGTGGATCGTTCGAACGGACCGGGACAGGATAATGTGTATTTGCTTAGTTCTGTTTACAGGTATTCGAATAGTGATCCCTCAGATGTGATGTTTTCACGCAGTACCGACGGCGGACAAACATGGAGTAACCCTGTTCGCATTAATGATGATACTTCTGTTACGAATACCCAATGGTTCGGTACTATGAGCGTGGCACCAAACGGAAGAATCGATGCGGTCTGGCTCGATACACGTGATGATATCTGGGGAATTGATGAGTCGGCTCTGTATTACAGTTATTCTATCGACCAGGGAATCACATGGTCGGTTAATGAAAAATTATCCGATGTTTTTGATCCACATTTAGGTTATCCCAACCAGGATAAAATGGGTGATTATTTTGATATGGAATCCGATAGTCTTGGTGCTCACCTGGCATGGGCAAATACTTTTAACTATGAACAGGATGTTTATTACAGTTACATTCAACCTCCGATTCCTTCCGGTATCAGTGAAACATCCGGGCTTTCATCGTGGAGTATTTTCCCGAATCCATCTGATGGAGTTTTTTATCTAACCGGAGCAGGACAGGAAGCCGAACTGGAAGTTATTTCTGCTCAGGGCAAATTGATTTTTAAAACTTCCTGCGATGGCAGACATACTGCAATTGATTTAAGAAGCAAATCAGCCGGATTTTATTTTTTGAAAATTATTGAGGATAATGGAAATGTTATTGTGAAAAAACTGGTGGTGCAGTAAAAAATTAATAATTAAGAATCTTATCAAAAAATGAAAAGATTCAGAACAGATAAAATTGTTGAAAGGTATTCTAAATGGAAGTAAGACTGTGAGAAACCTGGTACTTCAACTACTCTGCATTTTCACAATATATGATGAGGATGATTTTTACCTAGAAACAGAAACACAAAAGATGAATGCTGAAGAGGAATTTAAAATACTCGGAATTCTTTTACCTAAATTATCTTAAGTTCTTATGTTGAAATCTGCTTTAATAATCACTTATTGGAAAAATTACTTTAAGTAGATAACTATACATATTAAACATAATAATTCAACGCTTGTAAATTACTATTTTGTTTACATATGTTTTACTAGTTGTATTTACCTTATATAAATAAAGCCCTTGAGGAATTTCCATAGGGAGGCTAATGCTAAAAGTTGATTCCACCTGTTCCAATTCTTTATTATAAATTCTATCACCAAGAATATTGAACATCTCAAATGATACGTTGCAATTTAATAATTGCGAACTGGTAACAATAAAATCAGAATAAGTTGGGTTGGGATTAATGGTTAATGACAAATCATGATTTTCTGAAATAACTTCACGAACATCCGTAATACTATTTGGATAAGTAGCTGAATAAATCAAATTGTTTAATCCACAAACACCAAGACTACCATCTGCATAGATTGTAGAATCAATCACACCTGCAAAACTAATTTTCCATCCTGTAAAGTTACAGCTTGAAGGCAAATCTATCCAACTTGAACCATCCCATTGAGCGATGTGATTCGGAAATTGTTGAACATTACTACCATCAGCTGTAAAAGTACCTACAGCACATAAATTACCATTGTATTGTGTGAAATACTCTACTCGGGAATTTAAACCCGTTCCAACCGGGTAAAAATTATTACCATCATAACGAGTAACAAAAGAACCGTACTGCGGATGATTAATTTCCATTCCAATATAAAGTGAATTATTGAATTCAAACAAACATCTTGCTACAGTATTTTGCCAGCCAATACCTATTTGCTCAACTGACCAACAACCTGGGTTATACTTTAATACACCATAAGCATCATAACCTTGTTGCCCATTTGTACTACACGAATCATATCCGATAGCATCAACAATGTATAAATCATTTTGGAATACCAGCATATTAGACCCCAAAAATGGATCGGCAAGAGTACTACCTCTTACTCCTCTTTGCCAAATAGTGTCATTCCAAACTGCAAAATATTCAAAGCTATAAGTACCTGGAAATGGTCCATCGTGTTCCATTTCACCAATTGCAAATAATCTGTTATCAAATTCTTTTATATCATGAATTATAGCTCTCAGGGGGTTAGGCCATAAAAAATGAACCACTACTGTTGAGTCATCAAAATAAGTCCAGTTACCGCCAGTCCATTTTGCAATCGGCATTTTAAATCTTGTAGTGCCACTACTATCAAATTCTCCTGCTGCTACTATCGAGTTCTTATACTTTGTAATTGAGTGAACAGGGTGATTGAATCCATCTCCTACCGGTAGCCATTGTGTTCCGTTCCACTTAATAATATTATTTGCAGTAACCCCAGCAAATTCCGTAAAATCACCGCCAACATAAGATTCATTAGTAAATGTATCTTTGTAAATGCTGTATATCCTGACAGTATCCGAGATTAGTGGAATAGGGTACCAAGTCTGGGAGAACCCTGATGTAGTTACCCATTGAAATATTATAATTATGAAACATTTTCGAAACATAATTACAAATATACTTAATTTATTACTATTACATCTACCTGTTTATCAATACTTTAATTGTAGCTTTTGAGGAATCTTCATTGTCTATTATTGTTATAAAATATAATCCATTTTGTAAATGAGAAACGTCCATTTTTACTGATTCAACTCCTCCTTGAGCTAAATTTTCGTGAATCAATCTTGAAGATATATCTCTTAATTGAATTTTTGCATCATTAATTTTCGATTTACTTTTCTTAACGACATAAATAAAATTTGAACTTGGATTTGGATACACAAAATACTTTCCGGAACTAAGAACATAATTTGTAGATGCATGAACCCCTGACATATCTCTTTCTTCACTTTCCGGATATAATATTTGCATTGGGTAATACTCATCATTGACCTTTGCAAGAATGTTTTGAGCAAGTACACCAGCTCTTGAATTTTCGGTAGCAAGTGATTGAAGGGATTCAATTATACCTGAATTTTCGCTAATCAGATAAATTGAACTATGTTCATTATAATAATCTAAAATTGTATTCAATAAGTTGCAATAAGGATCATCAGTATCCATATCAGTCATAATCGTAAGCAAAGAATCTGCATCTTCATAAAAACCTAATTCCAGATATAGATTAAATTTTATATTTAAAGATTCAAATGAGTTATCAGATGAGTAGTAATAAAGCACTGAATCAATTCCATCTTCTTCAAACAATGTATCTGTTAAAAATATGTTTGTTAGTTTCGTTAAGTAAGTTTGTTTTTGATGCAACAAAAGTGCTAATTCATTTCGCGCATTAAGAGAAATGTTTGCCCGAGATTGTACAGTTTCGAGACTATCTACAAGTAAGTTAGACGTTTCATTGTTTAAGGAAACCAAATAATTCCAAATATTATTTGGAAGTCTTGAATTTGAATCAAGCACCTGTTTAACATCTTCAAATTCAAAATTCTCACAATGATCAATTAGAACCATTAAAACTTCATCAGATATCCAAGGTGAATATTTGATTAGTGAGTCTTTTACTGAAGGTCCAAAATTCTCTTGAATCAAGCTATCTAACAGCCAGGAAGTTAATCCTCCATCAAAAAAACTACTTTGATATTCAATTAATGAATCAGCTTCATGAATTGAAGTTCTCCAATGATTTGAAGAAGTGCTGAATTGAGATGGACAATGTAAATTAGGATCATAGGTAATGGAACAGGGATCAGGAAAAACGTTTGTATAACAGTCAAGAATAAAACTAGAAGGATTATTATTGTGACCATAGTCAACAGTATTAGTACCAACATTATGTAATTGAAATCCAGAACCAGAACAAACACTTGTAATAAATTCATTGCGAGCGGGTGTAAAACCATCAGAGACATTATGTATTAGCCCCCTAATGTACTGGAGAAATTCGTTAAATCGAATTTATACCATTAATTTAGGGAATCATGACCAGAATCAAAAGAACATTTACCCCTGAAGAACGACTCAGTCTTGTTCAGGAGGC
>JANWID010000256.1 GCA_025450095.1 Bacteroidia bacterium
CGCTGACACTTTGATAGCTTCCGGCATTGCGGAACTTATTTTTTATTGCATACGGTTGGGCATCAATTAAAGTAGAATCGTACAGCTCCTGGTAAATATATTTTTGGGCAATATTCTGATCATTAAACTTTGATTTCAGGTAACTTCCGAATGGTTCCCGTTCAGGAAAAATAATTCTTCCATTTTGTGTGTTAATGGTAATTCCTTCAACAAAGTCAAACACGCCATCACCTCCTGCATCACCATTTGAATTCAGGGTGTCAAGACCAAATATTTTGATTAAAGGATTTCCGTTTATAAAGGGCTCTGATGAACCGGCCGAAATATATCTTTTCTTTTTTCCGCCATCGGTATCATCAGCATAATATATATCCAGCTTGAAATCTTGTTTCTGAATCTGGTATCCATTTAATGCATAAATATTTTTCATCATCAGATCCCATGTTGGCAACTCGGGGTCTTGAAATTTACTGCGCAGTAATTTTAAGATCAGAGTGTTTGGAGGTTCAACTCCGGAAGTGCTCAGTTCTCCAACGCGGTAAACTGTATTCCCGATGGTATACTCATAAGCAACTGCTATGGCTTCATCCGGATTGAGTGCCGAGTTCAGAGAAACATATCCTAAGCGTTCATTAAATGTATACTCGGTGCTGCTTAGTTTTTTTGCATTCCTGATCACTACATAATCCTGCTGAGGAGCAAAATTTGTAGGGGAGGTATTAAGACTTCCTAAAATAGATGCAGCATTATCCCCGCTTCTGATACCGGCATAAGTTGTGGTCATCAGACGATACAGGTTGTTTGACAAACTATCAGAAGGATAAACAGACGGTCCTTGTGAAATTAAATTGGTTGCGTAGTAATCGTATTCACCAAGGTCCATGAAGGCAACAACATCGCGGTTTGCTTCGGTAACTGCAGTACGGTTTGTTTTCCAGACCTCCATCTTGGTAATATTGATCGGGGAACTTACCACAGGAAGATTTTTTAATGCCTTGTCATAATTGTCTTTGAAATACTGGGCAAGGAAAAAGTGTTTGTCTGCTTCGTATTGATCGGCCTGTATTTCATAGTTTGTAATCTGGCCTCCACCGGGCGGAACATTAATTGATGACCGTTGTCCCTGTTGCTGTGAGAAAACAGTGGTAACGGTCATTCTTCCGAATTTCAAAGCAGTTTTAATTCCGAAAAGTGTTTGTGTTCCCTGGATTAACGAGCCTGTAAGCGGAAGTGTAATATTTCCTGCTTCGATTTTCTGAATGATCTCATCTTCTTTACCGGTATATTCCAGCTTCATTTTGTTTTCGAAATCGAAGCCGGCCTCGGTATTGTAATTCACACCAAGTTTCATTTTCTCACCTATGTTACCGATTACATTCATTTGAATTTTTTCCTTAAAATCAAATGTTGTATTGGTACGCTGGTTTACTGGAATAGCAGGGTTTTCACTGTTCTGAATAATTAATCCGAATGAAAGTTCAGCAGAACCCTGGGGGCGGATGTCAATTGTATTGCCTCCGAAAATGCGGTCGAAAACATCGCTTCCGATATAGATTTTCGGACTGAATCCCTTGCGCTGCAAGATGTCGTTTTCTCCGGAACGCTGCCTCCAGTATTTTTGTGTTGAATTTTTGAATTGAGCTTCTTTAAATTCCTCAAAAGTCATGTACGTTGGGTCGCGGTAAAATAAATCGCCCATCCGCTCATTGATGTTATATTCTTTTTCATCGGGATCATATTCAATTGTAGTTTGAATATTTTCCGGATCGTTCAGATATAAAGGACTGTTATGATACTGGCTGGAGTAGGGGTCAGAATAACGATCAGGGAAAGGATAATGTAATGAATCGTTTGTTATGGGAGTATCAACAGGTATCGGGATGGTGCGCGTACCCGAAAGGTCGCTGTAATCGCTGAACTTTGCAGGATTGGTTCCCCATACCATGCTTAAAACAGGGACAACTAACCCAATACTTAAAGTAACTTGTATAAATTTTTTAAAGCGCACTGCGGGGAAGAATGGTTTTTGGTTTAAAGTTTAAGGTTAAGGATTCTAATCCTGCAATGAATTTTTAAACGCTAACTCCCTGGTTTTTAGTTTTAAAATTTTTTCTTTCAAAGTCGGCTAAAATAAAACAAAATTCAATATGAATACGAGTGAAATTGAATCGTCTTCCTCTCATACAGTAATTACTTTTTATAGATTTCCTAATGCAGATTTTAGCAGGTCTTCCACACTAAGGTCAGCGCCTTTGGATTTGATTGCGTGATCCAATGATTTTTCGGCAGCAGTTTTGGCAAATCCTAAAGTTAACAAAGCACTTAACGCTTCTTCGCGGTTTGTATTGTGAATGACCGAAATCATCTTTGTATTTATTTCGGTTTTAGAAAGTTTATCTTTAAGATCAATGATAATTCGCTGTGCAGATTTGGAGCCGATGCCCTTTATATTTTGCAATACAGGTGCATTGCCGGTTACTATTGCCTGGGCAATTTCCACAGGTGATAATGATGACAGCATCATGCGGGCGGTAGAGGCGCCTACACCTGTTACACTGATAAGATTGCGAAACATCCTGCGTTCGTCTTCATCGGCAAAGCCATATAATGTGTGTGCATCTTCTTTAATAGAAAGGTGGGTAAATATTTTACACTGGCTGCCTTCCTGTATTTTGCTGTAAGTGTTAAGCGAAATATTCAGCTGGTAGCCGATGCCTGCACATTCGAGCACAATATGCGTGGCGGTTTTTGAAATTATTTTTCCTGAGATATAATCGTACATTCCGAAATATTAAATGGTTAAATTGCTAAATTGTTGGAAGCTGTATGCAAAAGTAAATTATTGCTGGTTAACTTTTTGTTGTCAGAAATCCATTATTGAAAAGCCCAAACTGTCTAAATCAAGAAAGAATGAAAACCGAATAACTTTCGCTGAAAATAAATTCAGAAAAAAGAAAAGAATTTTTTTAAGAAAACCAGTTCTTAATTAATTGCCATATTGGGAAAACGGGTATTATTTTCCCAGCAATAGACAAGATTGTTGAGCAAATTGCGCATCCAATGAGATCCGCGGTTGAGTAAATCTTTGCCTGTTGCCCTGAGCTGGATACGAAGCTTGAACTCGTCGAGGTCAATTTCGGGTTGCTGCAAATCGGGATCAAGGAGTACTTCTCCATCATAGTCAACCACTAAATTATGGTTTGCAGTGGAAGCGTCACACTGGCTGAGAAGCTTGTTAAGCTCCTGAACGGAAGGATTGATAAATAAATTCATAACGTAAATTTTTAAAAATGTTAGATTAAAAGAACCGTTTTTAAAAAATATACGGAAAAACTATGCCAGAAGTTTTTTTTCGGAAAAAATAGCAGAAATAGTTATGAACAGGGCAGGGGTAGGAATGATAGTATTGTGTGGTTTATTGCAGTATTCCAATATTCCTTTTCCTCTCTCAATTGACAGCTATCTTCCCTTTGTAAACTTTATTTTGGGTGCTGTTTATCAATTCATAAAAATAAAAACCGGGTACCAGGTTGCGTTTTTCTATAAGTACATTGTCTGAAAGGATATTTTCAATGCTTTGCAGTTCTCTCCCGGTAAGGTCAATAATTTTTAACGTGAAATTTTTTTTTTGAGGATTATCAAAGGTCAATTTGGCTGATTGGCTGAAAGGGTTGGGATACACCTTAATGTTAACGGACGAAACAAATTCATTCATTCCCAAAGGCGTGACGCATAACGTGTCGGAAGTAACATAACAACCGCCCGGATCCTGGATGGTAACAGCATAACAACCGGGTTGTGAAAAATTAACCGCAGGCAGATTGGCTCCCGGGATTGGATTCCCATCCAATGTCCAGCTGTAATTATAACTGGGAGAATTTACAGAGGAAGAAATAATATTATTGGCGAATGTTAAAACAGGAGCTGGTATAGAAGTGTTATCTACAATAAAAGTAATGGGAGGAGAAACAACAGGATAATTTGTGTTGGTGCCGGTGATGGTAGCATAATAAGTTCCGGCAGTGCTTACCGAAATTGTCTGGGTGGTTTCGCCTGTGCTCCAGAGATAAGTAAATCCCGCAGGAGCAGAAAGAGAAACAGAACTGCCCTGACAAATATGAACGGTGCTATCTGTTAATTGATTGCCGCCTGCAAATAAGGCTGGAGGTCCCGGTGCAAGGAAACTGCCCGCTTCAAGAAATACTCCGGAATCAAAAATGCCGTCACAAACATCCGCAATAGCTATTTTTAAATGATATGTTTGACCCGGCAGGATACCTGTTGCGGAAGCTTTAAGGGTAGGAGTCATTCCATCGTAAGCCATTGTATAAGTTACCGGGGCAGTATTCTCAATAAAATATGCACAATTCATGCAGGGACCTGTAGGAAGAACTCCATGCATAGCATTTCCATTATTAACATTGTTAATAGTTATGGGTGTGGTCGTTCCGGGAACAAGAGCAATATCCTGATTTCCTGTAATGCCCGGACCACTGATAAAAAAACCGAATACATCATTACATGCCGTATTTGCATAATCGCTGTATTCCTCAGAAGCGAAAATATAATTGAATTCAGCCGTATCAGAAACAGCGATAAAATCAAATTCAAGTATAGTTACGTCCTGTGTTTGACCGGTTGTTAAAGTATTAAGCAGAGAATCAGTTGCCGCAAGTCCATTGTCCTGCCCCTGTCCACTTTGTGTGTTAGGCAGCGTGGCAACTGATGCACTACCGCTTGTCAGCAGAATACCTCCACTGATTCCAAGATTGCAACCACCCGGACATAAAAATGTACCACTTGCTACCTGCGCTCCTGTGTAAGAAATGTTTGAAACAGCAATTCCTCCTGCCGCAATAGCATTAACCAGATCTGCAGGTGTGGCAGAAGTGTTAACGGTTAGCTGAGCAAATAAATTATTGAATCCAAAGAATGAAATCAAAAAAATAAATAAAATTTTTTTCATGTTTTTGTTTTTGAAGGACAAGCAAGTATAAGAAAATTTTTTGGTGCAAATCAAAAATCTTTAAGCTGAAATATATACCCATACATCCATGTAGGGTTATTTTGTACACGGCAAAATTTATTTTTATTTAATCCATTTTGCGGAGCAAAAGTATTACGAGTATCAGAGGAATTGCCGTCTGGGGCTATTTCGATGAAATAAAATTTTTTGTTGGTTCGCGATGGAGAATGCTCATTAAAGGTATTGCTGATAAAAGTGCAGTTCATAAACCTTCCAAGGAATCCTCTTAATGGGGTATCGGGAAAATGGGGAATTATTTTAACAAGGTCGTCCACGTAAAATTTCCAGTTGCAATGATTAAAAACCCTGTCCGAATTCCCATCCTTATTTTCAACGGTTGTAATGGCCAGTGTTTTGTGAATTTCAAAATTGCAATAATTAAATTCAAAGAAATGATCGTCAGGAGGAGGAGTTCCGAAATCAATCAGGTACCCGCCCCATATTGACAGAGAATCTTTAGCTCCTTTCCTCCAATCCGTTATAGTACACTTATTAAATTTCATGCGGTCAGCAGCATCAATTCCGGCAACATGCGTAAATCGCCCCCGGATGATGCAATTATTAAAAACAGTGCGTATCATGCGTTTTGGCCAGATGCTCCAGGAGTTATAATGAGAAGCAGCAAATTCGCAATCGTTGAAAGTAATATCTGAAACATAGGGAAAATGATTGTCAGATATCATTCCGCAAAACCTGTTATCAAGAAATTTACATTTTGTAAAACTTATGTTAGTGCAGCTTCCACCGGCTTCGGGTTCAATATCAACACCCGAACCGGGATTGCTGTAAAACACAGTCCCGGTTTTTGAAAAGATGCAATTATTGATTGAAATATTTGTGCCGGCAGTTAAGCTGAATCCCTGTCTTGAATTACCTGAGCTGACTATATTCTCAAGAAATATGCAGTCAGGGTTTTCATTAAAATAACAGGTCATAATGCCGTCACGGCCGAAATAACTGCTTGAAATATTTTTAACAGTAATATTTTTAGAGCCAAAAATATCTATACCATCATGTCCTATTTCATACCCGTTGCATTCGCCATAAACGCCTCCAAGATTTAATTTTGCATTGTTGCCGTTAAGGTTGAGCTGCTCAATTGTGATACACGAACAATTTTTCATACTGATAAAACTTCCTAGTATGGCAACGTCAGAAGGATCCTTGGAAGTGCTGCAATAAGTACTTCCGGGTACATATGAAATCGGCTGCAGCTGTTTGTTGAAACCGCCAAAGGGTAACCCGTTTCTATATTTTATAACGGTATGCTTGTCACCTGAAATGATAATATTTTTTGCTTTTTGCAAATCAATGAGAGATACTCCTTTGCGTGTAAGACGTTCTTTATTTGAAAAACTTTGTCCATCACAAAGCGGGTTAG
>JANWID010000257.1 GCA_025450095.1 Bacteroidia bacterium
AAACGGCGAACATCTGCATTTTTACGGATGTCAAAATTGATGACGACACCATCCGGGTTTATAATTGCCATCTGCAGTCGGTCCGGTTCGGTGAAAAAGAATATGAATTTCTGTATAACCTGAATAGCGACCAGGAAACCACTCCGGGAGGTGAAGAAACTGCCCGGCGAACCCGGAACATTTTGTACCGGCTGAAAAAAGCATTCATCAAACGTTCGGTCCAGGTGAACCTTGTGGCCAGTCATATCAAAGCATCGCCTTATCCTGTAGTTGTTTGTGGTGATTTTAATGACACGCCCTCCTCCTATACCTATCGTACTATTTCGGAGGGACTTCGGGACGCGTTCAGGGAATCGGGCAGTGGTTTGGGAAGTACGTATGCGGGTCCAATTCCCGGGTTACGTATCGATTACATTCTACACAGTCCGGTTTTCATTTCATATGGTTTTAACGTGACCCGTGAAAAAATGAGTGATCATTACCCACTTTCCGCTACACTGATCCTGAACAAATAATTATTAAAAAAACACCCTGTAAAAACACTTGCTTAATTTAAAATTAATACATTTGCATGATTCTTAGAGGTAAGTAATACCGGGTCTTTCCGTTCCAGCCGCTGCCATTTTTAATTATTACTTTCTTTTTTGATCGTACAATTGTTTTGTTGAATTTTATTTATAAAATGCTGTTCTGAATTACAAAGTGCCTTTTACAAGAAAACGGATCCATTGATTTTCATTTTGCATTCTTTTTGCAAAAGGCTGTTTCGTTGAATGAAAAAACTGTTTACAAAACCAACATTATAAATTTTCAAGATTATGAGAATCAAAATTTCATTTCTCAGGGAGCACGCTTCTGCCAACTCCATCCCGTTACATCACCAGAAACTACTTGCCGACAGCCTGTGGGAATTAACTGATGGTATTACTCCTGACCGTTCATTGTTTAATTTTTCATCGCTGAAAGGCACTTCGAAAATTACCAATGGCTTCATGCGGTTTCTTTCATCCAAGATTACCCTGGTGATTTCAAGCAGGAACCAGGAATATGCTGAAATCCTGGTAAAGAAAATTTTCGACCGGCCGTTCCTCCCGGTAGGAAAAATGAATCTCATTCCGAAAACTTATGAGGTCATTCCCGATCCCTCCTTCGCAACCAAAATGCGATATTTATGCATTTCACCGCTGATCATGGTGAACCCCGACCGTGAACCGGAACGGGCGCAGGAAATGATCGATCCCACTTCGCAGCAATTTTCGGATATCCTTTACAATATCACCCTCGACCGGATGGAAAAAGCCGGGTATTCCGAATCACAGCTTAATGAATTCGCAGAATTCGAAGCGCAACCCGATATGGAATACATAAACAAGATCAACGAATCAGGAAAAAAATACGCCCGCTTTTATAAATCTGCAAGCGGAAACACGATGCTGGGATTCCTGCTTCCTTTCACACTCCACGCTCATAATGATGTACATAAATTCATCTGGGAAGCCGGGTTGGGAATGCTGACCGAAGAAGGTTACGGTATGGTGGATCTTGTGAAAACCTGATCAATCTATTATTGCAACACTGACATTTTAAAAACAGGAATTACCTTCCTGTTTTTTTAATTTTTGCACATGACTCTCAAACGGTTTTTAATCGTGCTTATCGTGTTGCCCGTTGTCGCGACCTGTTTTTACTTTGCATTCAGGAACCAGTTGCTCGATTACCTGGTTAATAAAACAAGAGATAAGATCCGTGAAAGATACAACGCCGAATTAGTAACCGGCAAAGCAGGATTCGAAGGAATAGCCCGGGTACGAATCCAGGATATTTCACTCATTGCGCCTGATCATGACACTTTATTTTATTGCAGCGAAACAGCAGCCAGCTTTTCATTCCGTCGCTTTCTCCAGGGACAGCCTCCGGTAAATAATATAATTGCAGGTCCGGGATATTTCAGTGTAGTGGAATATTCCGACAGCACCGCAAATTATAGTTTTCTATTTAACCAGGAAAAAAGAGATACTGCCGTGGATGGAAACATTCCTGGCTCCTACCGCGACTTTGTAGCCCGCACCTGGAAACGCTTTCTCGGCCTCACTGATTTTAATATCCGCCTCACCGATTTTGTGCTGCGTTGGAAAGCCCCGGGATACCTGGAATCTGTTGAAATTAACAGGCTCGAATTGCAGGAAACCGAATTTCGCTTATCCGCAACCGGTAGTAAGGGCAATCAGTTAACTACATGGGATCTTTCCGGTATCATAGATCCAGCTGAAGAAATTATCCGGATGACCGGAAATACGCAAAAAGACACGCTGCAGGAAGTTCCCTTTGTCAGAAAAATCATCAGTGCGCGTTTCCTGATCCGATCATTTGATTTTTCGCTGGCACTGGAACACAAGAATCGTGATTCATTACAGTTTTTCCTGGATGCTTCTTCTGTTAATCCCGGATTGAATCACTGGCGAATCAGTCCTGAGGACGTTATGCTCGACAGCATGTCGGCACGAATACTATTTATTGTTAAAGATCATGAAACCGAAATTGCCCTGGGTTCTGAAATTATAATCAATCGCATCCCGCTGAAGCTGGTAACCCTTTACGGGAAAAACGATTCCACAAATGTTGCGATACAAATGGATATTGAACAAATACCGTCACAGGAGTTTTTCAATTCGCTTCCGGGCGGATTGTTCAATGAGCTTGAAGGATTCAGAGCAAAAGGGTTTCTCGAATATCATTTGGATTTTGCGGTGAATCTACAGAATCCGGATTCATTGCGTTTTGAATCTAAAATGACAAAAAAGGATTTCAGGATTATCCAGTATGGTAATGAAAACTTCGCTGCATTGAACGGATCGTTTTTATATTCAGCACGCGAAAAAGGTGTTGTTGTAAAAGTAATCCAGGTGGGTCCGGAGAATCCCCGATTTGTACCGTTGGAATTTATCAGCCCATACCTTGTTAATTCGGTATTGCTTGCTGAAGATGGTACTTATTTTTACCACCGTGGCTTTAATGAAGAAGCATTCCGTCAGTCCATCGCAACCAATATCCGCGAAAAGCGTTTTGCCCGGGGAGGAAGTACCATAACGATGCAGCTTGTAAAAAATGTTTTCCTTAACAGGAATAAAACAATTTCCCGCAAGGTGGAAGAAGCCCTTATTGTGTGGCTTATTGAAAGCAATTACCTGGTCACCAAAGAACGGATGCTGGAAATTTATCTCAATATCATTGAATGGGGTCCCGGAATTTATGGTATCGCCGATGCGGCGGAATTTTATTTCTCGAAACATCCCTCGCAGTTAAATCTTGAAGAAAGCATATACCTATCCTCAATTATCCCGCGACCAAAAACATTCCGGTATACATTCGATAAGGAAGGTAAATTAAAAGAATACCTGAAAGGTTATTTCGACCTTGTTGCCAACCGGATGTTGAAAAAAGAACTCATAACACAGCAACAACGCGACAGTTTGCATTATAACGTCGAGCTGAAAGGTCCGGCATTGCAAATGGTGCTTCCGGTGGATACCATTCCACCTGATTCATTGCTCAAAGAAGATAACGACGAATTGTTTTAATTACTACTGGCAGACAATGCAACAAACCGGGACACAGAGTAAAAATATTTTCAATTGGCTGGTAATAATCGCTGCGCTGGGATACTTCGTTGACATATATGACCTGGTTCTGTTCAATGTTGTGAAACGCGAAAGCCTTGAATATATTCAGAAATTGCATGGAGCAGATTTCAATATAAAAGATACCGGTATTTTTTTATTTAACTGCCAGATGGCCGGTATGCTGATCGGCGGTATCCTTTGGGGTATCTGGGGTGATAAACAAGGACGTATTTCGGTATTGTTCGGAAGCATCATCCTCTACTCCATCGCCAATATCATTAATGCTTTTACATTCGACATAACAACTTATGCCATTATACGCGTTGTTGCGGGCATCGGACTGGCGGGGGAACTTGGAGCGGGTATCACACTGGTTTCCGAAACCATGCACAAGGAATTGCGGGGCTATGGTACCATGATCATCGTAACATTCGGTGCATTGGGCGCTGTATTGGCTGCTTTGGTTGGTACGGAAGGTCACCGGGTCGCAGAATTTCTAACCGGCATTACCGGCTACAGTTTCCAGAACTGGCAGGTGGTTTACCTGATCGGTGGCATGCTAGGTTTATTTCTGCTGATCCTGCGTGTTGGCGCATTTGAATCGGGAATGTTCCGTGTGATGCAACAAACAAACATTGCAAAAGGTGATTTTCTTTCGCTGTTCAAAAACCGCGCGACCGCTTTTAAATATATAAATTGCATTCTCATCGGATTACCGATCTGGTATATGATCGGTATCCCGGTGGCATTATCACAGGACGTATTCGGAAAGGAGTTGGGTATTACAGGTATAATAAACGGTAAGGCGGTGATGTATGCTTATCTGGGCCTCTCTGTTGGTGACCTGGCGTCAGGATTATTGAGCCAGCTTCTGAAAAGCAGGAAGAAAGTGGTTTTCATTTACCTGATTTTATCGGCAGTATTAGTATTTTATTTTGTTTATTTCGCAAAAGGTATATCCGCTTCAACATATTATATTATTTGTTTTATGCTGGGAATTTCAACTGGGTACTGGGCTATCTTTGTTACCATAGCCTCAGAACAATTTGGAACAAACATCCGTTCAACTGTTACCACCACAGTACCCAACTTCGTAAGAGGAGCGGTATTACCGATAACAGCAGGTTTTACAAGTTTAAGTGGCATTACCACAAACCTTACCGGTGCATTGATTGTTGGTATGATATGTATTGCGCTGGCAGCATTTGCCACATGGAATATTAGGGAAACATTTTCAAAGGATCTTAATTATTTTGAAAGTCTCTGAACAAACCGGAAAGACCACAGTAGTGATCGGTGCAAGTGAAAATACCGATCGGTACGCCGCCATGGCTGTCAGTAAGCTTAACCGTTTTGGTCATACAGTTTTCCCGGTAGGCCTGCACAATGGAACTATCCATGGTTTTCCCATACTCACGGATAAACCTTTCATTCCGGATGTTGATACAGTTACCCTCTATGTCCGGCCCGAAATACAGCAAACGCTTTATGATTATATTTTATCATTAAAGCCAAAACGCATCATTTTTAATCCGGGTGCCGAAAATCCAGAACTCGAAAAGATAGCTGCCGAAAAAGGAATTGAAACAGTGGAGGCATGCACACTTGTTTTGCTCTCCATTGGAAATTACTGATCAGCGGTTTCCCACAACAGGAAGTGTAAGAATTACAGTTGAACCTTT
>JANWID010000258.1 GCA_025450095.1 Bacteroidia bacterium
ATCCGGGTCAAGTAATGAAAATTCCCTTTGTTTCCAGGGTTTGTTTTGAATATGTCCGGCGATAGGAATATTTAATTTTTTATCCAGTGCCAGTTGATACCATTCGTCTATATTATCTGTTCGAATATAAACCTGACCATAATTTTCTTTCGGGTCGATTTCTTTAAACTCAAAAAAGTGAATTTCGATTTTGTCTTTATATATCATCAGGTATCCTTCGTAATCAACACCACCAAACTCCATAAACCCCAACTGATTTAAATAAAAGTCTTTTGTAACAGACTTATCTCGCATGGGTAATTTGGGGTGGATGGCAGTTAGCATATATAATTGAATCTATTTTGTTAAATGGTGCGCAAATTTAAAAACAGTTTTTCAATTAATTAAAACCGAGAACCTCTATTTACCATGAAGCTTCTGTTATTCGTAGCGGTAAGGTTCATTATGGTTGATCATATTTCTTATATTCTCCAATACTCTTTTCATGTAAATTCTCCAAAACGTTTTTGCAAACAGCCAGTTCAAAGGATACAGCAGTGCAATATCCGAATGCAATGCATAGGTATATTCGATTAATATTTTATTTGCTTCAATTTCAGTTGTTTGCCATTCTCCCACGAATTTTGAAAACCCCAGCATCCATGACTGAAATTCGCTCACTTCAATTTTCCAATATTTATTTTCGATACGTTCAAGCACTTTGTCGACAGAAGCGAAACCACCTTTTTGTGATAATGCTTTTGCAACAAATACTTTCTTGCTATATCCGGGCTTTCCCCAATTTTCATCATCAGTACAATGAGTCACTTTTGGCATGATACCAAATCCCGTATGCACTTTAGCAACATCACAAAGCATTGGTGTTTTAAATGCTCTTTCCAATGAGCAATTGTAGATTGTTGTAACTTTTACTTTTGAAATCATAATTGTTGAATTGATGGGATTTTCTGCTCACCGGTCATTTCGCTCAAGCTCATGTTAGCCGTTGTTTTTCTTTCGTCCGTCATTTAGTAATTGTCTAATTGTCACCAGGTGTGAAAACAATACTAAAGGCACCACACAAGAGGGCAACCAATTAAAAGGAAAATATAGAACAGCAATATTTGGCTGGTCAAAAGCAAACTTTTGAAAGGGAAATGGTGCCGATAGAACTGCGGTCACAACAATATTTATCAGGAGTCCTAAACAAACGAAGTTCCAAATCAGTATTATGCTTCTGTTTAATTGCTTCCTTTTAAACCCAAAATAAAAAATAGCAGGCGCTGTAAGCCCCGATAAAATGTCAAAATTTCTGCCTTCAAAGGTCATAAGTTCCGGAACAACCTTATTGAGGAATAGCCAAAAGAGAACAAGTTCAACCGGAATTCTAATGGTGTGTAAAATCGTCAATGTCTTTATGTCTAACCGGTCAATATATTGTCTGCCTTTTGAAGTCGTAAAAAGTCCGATGATGAGAAGTGCCGGCGGCAAAACTAAAAGCAAAAACCTTTGTGGAATTGTGTCTGTCACGATGTAAAAACCAGAAAGTCCGATGACAGTCTGCAATGCTAACCAGGACAATAGAATTAGCAATGTGACCTTTGAATTGCCGGTCGCCTTATAAAAAAGTCCAACTGTCAGGATTGTTGTAAGTCCGAAAACGATGCTAATATATGTCGGTAAATTTTCCATTGTTTTGAGTTTCTTTTAAAATAAAGTTTTGAAGCTATGCCCGGTAGCCGTTTACGGGCTTCGTCGCTCTCTCTCACTACAAATTATATGCGGGACACTTTTGTCTCAATTTGCTCACTCATTGGCTATTGGGCATAGTTGCTGTTATAGGTATTGATTTCAGTATTTGTTTAATGATAGCTCCATTCAAAAGATACGTAACTTGAAAAATTGTTATAAAACAGGGCATATCCATTGCCGTTATACCTATCAATCCAAAATAGCACATCAGAATATCCATCTTGGTCATAATCTCCAGCATCTACTAGATTTAAGCTAGAAATTTCTGAATCACCAGAACCTTTGAATGGTAAATCAACTGCTTTTGACAAATCAACGATCTCTCCATATTTTGACTTATAAATCCAAATTTTATTTGATAGATATTCTTGACCGTTGATTGAGTCGATTAAACCAATTTGTATCAATTTATCTGAATTTGAAGAAATATAAGATTTTCCGAATCTGAGTTTATAGTCATAAACAGTATCAACCCACCCGAGTTTTAAGATAATAACATGCTTCATATAAACAGATTTTAATACTTCCATTTCTATCTTCTCTGGATTGTACGGTTTCCATTTTTCAGGATCTATGTAATTTGCATCACTGATTGTAACAAGAGGCCTTGGATGATTACCACCATCCCAACCTGAAAATTCCATAGAAGGTTTACCGACTGTTGGGAGATTGTTGTTTTGAGGAATATGAAATGCATCTCTAGGATAAGTCCAGGGAGAATCTTTAAATCTCAAAGGCGCCTTAGTTGAACTGAATTCACCAATTATTTTTCCGTCAAATGTTATATACCAATTTTCTTGTGAAGGATATAAATTGGGATTGCCAATATCATTCTCCAATGAATACCATTTGTTATCTTGAAATCTGAACAATACTCTTTGTGTTTTTATTCTGGTCGAATCTTCATGTATTTCATGGTTATTCCCAGGCCATCTTGTTTCTAGTACTCCTAAATATAAGTTCTTATTGCTTTGTGAATAGAGAAGAGAAGTCCAAAGTAATAATATTGTTACTCCTAAATATTTCATATATTTTATTATTTGTGCGCTTATTATCAATACTTATAACGTTTCGGGCTTTGCGTTGTTGGGCTTTTGAAACTGTAAACTGTCTGCCAGCATCAAAGTTTGTTAGTTGCTCAAATGTTTCTATTCGCACTATCTGCCCACTAACGCAAAACCCGTGTTATAGGGAGCTTTTAGTCAAATTTATTTAGGTCGGTCAGCATTGTACTCAACCTGTCGTTATATTCTTTTGTTACCTCACTGTCGTATAGCATGTTTAAGGTAAGCTGTCTTTGGATGGCAATTTTAGCTAGGTCTTTCACTTCTTTATCAACCTGTCCAGATATTTTTATTTGTCCGAAAGCAGCTGCGATTATTGTGTTGTCCATACAATTAAGAAAATGAGGGTCTTCGTCTTGAAGTTGTTTTAAAGTTGCTTCGTCAAGAATTTTGGAACATCCTTCACTCGTATACTTAAAACCAAATTCGTCAATTGTCTTGTATAGCCATTTTAAAATTCCTTTTCCTTTTTTCTCCTGATAGAATTCTTCAAGGTTAAATAACAGGTCGGCTCCGTCATCATTGCCAAACGGAGAAAAGTCGTAAGTGCAGTCATAATAAAAGTCTGCTGTCATATTTTCTACGAATTTTGGATGACTGGTCTCTCTTGCTAAAGCGTCACCTTCAGGATCGTCATAATAAAATTTCTTTCCGAACATATGGTCTGTGTTTTTTTAAGTTGCCTATAACTCATTTATTTGAGAAACTCCTTCACTTAAAACCTTCTCCAACCCACCAAATTTAGCAGTATTTGAGAAGTTCATGCTGGCAGTTGTTCAACTCTCCGCAAACCGCGAGCATCTAGTAGCTAGCAGCTTACAACCATTTCCTCCAAACACTCCACAAACAAATCCCCATCATTCAAACTTTCAACGAGCGTGATTTTTTCACCGCCTGTTAATTTGAAGGATCCATTGTATTCAACTCCAATTTCATAGATCGTCTCGAGGCAGTCGGCGACAAATGCAGGGCTGAAGGCTAGTATCTTTTTTATTCCTTTGGCTGCGAGTGCATCAATCACCTGGTCGGAATATGGTCTGATCCAGGGGGTTTTACCGAGACGGGATTGAAAACAAACTGTGAATTTATCGGGGGGGATATTTAATTGTGAAGCAATCAGGCGGGCCGTGTCAAAACATTGCGCACGGTAACACAATTGGTTTTTTTCATGGAGCTGGTCACAGCAATGTGATGTTAAACAATTATTCTGCGGAACGGTTTTGGTGATCTGGCGCTCTGGTAATCCGTGAAAGCTGAATAAGATGTGATCGTAGTTTTCCGGCTGATGTGTTTTACCATTTTCAACAAATGCTTTAATAAACAATGGATGATTGTGAAAACTGCCTGTGAAATGTATATCCGGGATCGCAAACCAATCCTTTGTGATCTGCATCACTTTGTCGATCACTGATCCGTTACTGGCGGAAGCATACTGCGGAAATAATGGAACAATTATCAGGCGACCACAATTTGCGGATTTTAATTTCTCGAGGCCCGATTGGATGGATGGTTGTTGATAGCGCATTGCCAGTTCAACCAAATAATTATCGCCCAATTTATTTTGGAGTTTTACTTTTAACCGTTCGCTGTAAACAAGCAATGGCGATCCTTCTTTTGTCCAGATCTGCTGATACAATTTTGCAGATTTAGGCGCACGAAATGGTGCGATGATGCCTCTCACCAGTAAATAACGTTGGACAGCGGGGATATCAATCACCCGCTTGTCGAGTAAAAATTCAACCAGATATTTGCGGACATCAGGGACCGAGGGGGAATCGGGTGTGCCGAGATTAACCAATAAAACGCCGGTTTTATGCTTCATAATAAGAGTGCAAAATTAATACGGCAAGTTTTATAAAAAAGGTGGGGAATTTTTAACGGTTAAACAGCAGAAACGTAAAAATATTAAACCACAAAATGGACAAAAGAAAACAAAAGTTGGGTGATATCAATACTTACAAATTATAGGTATCTAGATTAGTATTCGCACAATCATGCGCAGCCCCATTTGCACATTGGTACATTTGCAATTAGTCAGTGAATTTATATCCAACTCCTCGTATGGAATGGAAGTAGGCAGGATTTTTTGGATCGGTTTCAAAATATTTTCTAAAGGCGAGAATAAAATTATCAATTGTTCTGGTAGATGGATACACATCATATCCCCAAACAGTTTGGAGAATATGCTGGCGGGAAACCACTTCATTTCGGCGGTCGATCAATAGTTTCAGCAATTTCATTTCCTTGCTTGTGAGTTTGAGCGGACCGGTTACACTGTTTGCTTCATATGTTGCAAAATTGATTTTGTTGCCGCCAAATTCATATTCATTGAATGAACCATCTTCATATAACTTTGCTGAGCGCTTCAATAAATTCTTTACACGCAATAACAATTCTTCAAGATTAAATGGTTTGGTCATATAATCATCACCACCGGTTCTTAATCCTTTGATTTTATCCTGGCTGGCGTCTTTTGCAGTGAGAAATAAAATCGGTGTTTCAAGATCGCTGAGGCGAATCTGCTCGCAAACATCGAAGCCATCCATTTCGGGTAACATCACATCGAGGATCACGAGATTAAACCGCTGTTCATTAAAGGCCTTAATTGCCTTAGAACCATCTGGCACGGCAACAACTTCATAGTCTTCGAGTTCGAGATTTAATTTGAGATTTTCACGGATGTGGTCCTCATCTTCAACTAATAAAATTCTGTAGATCATAGGTTAAGTATTTGGTCGCTGGTCAAATATACGTGGGCTGAAATCAAAAGTTTTGTCATGTGTGTCATCGTTTTGTCTTTTTCAATTTTGAACAGGCAGGCTCACTTCAAACACAGAACCCTGCGGCATATTATCTTTCACGGCGATACTTCCCTCGTGCATGGCAACAATCTGCTTCACAATAAATAAACCGAGGCCGGTACCTTTCGTGGTTCTTGTTTCTTCCCTGCCGATGCGGTAAAAGCGTTCGAATATTCTCGACTTCTCCCCTTCCTCAATTCCGATGCCTTCATCGCACACACTCAAATGCGCATTTTTTTCATCGCCAGTTAATTTCACTTTAATATGTGTGCCTTCTGCAGAATATTTAATTGCATTTTCAATGAGATTATAAACAACAGATGAAACAGATAACCTGTCTGCATGAATATAAATATTCGGGCCGATCTCCTGTTCAAATACACGGTGCCGTTTGTATTTTAGCTGAATCCTGTCGTAAATATTTTTAACGATCGCAGATAATTCAAGTAATTCTTTATCGAGCTTAAAATTGGCGCTTTCAATTTTGGAAGCCAGCAGAATATTCTCAACGAGTGCTTCCAGTCGCTCCACATCATCCATACTCATATCCGCCATGTTTTTCACATGCTCATATTGCAGTTGGCGTTTCTGAAGGGTTTGCATGGCAAGTTTTAGGGAGG
>JANWID010000259.1 GCA_025450095.1 Bacteroidia bacterium
CATAAAATGAGATTCTCTTTATTCATGCGGTTTTCGATAACATGGTGGCTCATGCTTTCATGCATTTTGGTAAATGCTCAAACTGATTCAAGGGATTTTTCAGATGTTATTAAGAAATGGAAAAAAGATACCACTGTTGCGAAATCTTCTGAATTGGAAGTTGGTAAAAATTATGTCTCCGTGCTGCCCGTGATAGGATATGCGCCCGCAAATGGCTTTTTAATAGGAGGAGTAATAAGCCTATCAAAACTGCTTGCACCGCCACCCACCAAACTTTCATCGGGTATGCTGAATTTCCAGCTTACTACTAAAAGCCAATTGATCATCAATGCGCGTTCAAAAATTTACACTGCTGATAACAAGTGGTTTTTACAGGGTGACTGGCGGATGATGTTTTTTACACAACCTACATATGGCCTTGGCATTAACAATTCAGGTGGCAATAAATACCTTTTGGCTATAAACAACTTGGCCGAAACAGACCTGCCGGGGGAAGAGCCTATGAAATTTAATTACCTGCGTATTTACGAAGATGCCGTTCGCAAACTGGGTAATTCACAATTTTATGCCGGTGGCGGCATTGCTTACGACAATCATTTTAAAATTGAGGATGAAAAATTGGATACCAATGCATTGAGCGAAACTTATTACATCACTAATCACTATGCTTATTCTGTTTCAAAGAATTTTAATCCGGAGAAATATTACACTATAGGATTTAATTTAGATGTACTCACAGATGAGCGTGATAATATTGCCAATCCTTATAAAGGCTATTATGCCTCACTTTTGTTCAGGATAAACCCGAAGTTTTCGAAAAGTGCACAGCAAAGCATTCTTACAAGTTATGATGTGAGGTATTACATTCAGCTCAGTAAAACACAGCCCTCCAAGGTGCTTGCCCTATGGAGTAACGGAACATTTATCCTTGATGGCAATGTTCCTTACTTAGCCTTGCCTTCATTGGGCTGGGATACTTACAACCGCGGGGGCAGGGGATATATACAAGGACGCTATCGCGGTTTAAGTATGATGTATTTGGAAGCTGAATACCGTTTCCCTCTTTCAAATGACGGACTCTTCGGAGGTGTTGTCTTTATCAACAACACTTTTGCCGAAAGTACCGATACCAAATTATTTGCTAAAGCAGCACCTGCAATAGGAGCAGGTTTCAGGATGAAAATGGATAAAGCTGCCAGGGTAAATCTTACGATTGATCTTGCCTGGGGTGTTGATCATTCGAGTGGAATTTATTTCGGAATGCAGGAAGCATTTTGAAAAACCTTGTGTCTAGATGTTGATAATATACGGTGCACCGGTTTGTGAATTAAACATTTTTATTCCATTTGAATGCAATGATAGTTCAGCTGATTTTTAGCTATCAAATGGAAGACCTTCCGTTAGCTAAAGTAAGCCTGTGAAATTGCGAATCGTATCAATTACTTAATGTTTCACATTTAAATAGATTATTCAAAAAATAAAATTATGAAAAAAGTACCGATACTGATTGTCATTTTCCTTACAACATCCTTTCTTACAAATGCTCAAACAGACACGAAGAACCCCACATTCGCTTTCCCTAGAGCGGAAAAGGCCAATATCGCAAATCTAAATGCAGTTGCATCTATAGAGGGCCAGACTTCATTGCATTTCAATAATAATTTTGAGATACCGCCTGATACTGCTGTCAAAGACACTACAGCAGAAAAAAGCATGGGTGAAAAAATGGAAAATCTATTTAAGTACATTCCAGTTCCATTATATTCTTATTCAAGCGAAGGTGGTAACCTTTTTGGTTTGGCTAAGTTTAATGCTTTTCAGCTATCTAAAAAGGATACTATTGCTGAACCTTCCATAGCATCAGGTGTATTTTCTGTCACCTCAAAAGGAAGAATAAATGCTTCACTTGCAACACAATTGGTTTTTAATGAAAACAAATTTATTTTATTGAGTTTTATTAATTACAAAAAACAACCTGAATTTCTTTTACCCATTGGTAATACTATTTACCGGGACGAGGAAGGAAATGTAGATAGTCTTGAAGAGATTACATACGAGCGGATCCGGTTTGTAGCCCAGGGTTTATATTTAGTCGCAAAAAATTTATATGTTGGGGGGGCTTTAGATCTTGCCAGTTATATAGATATCAAAACTGATAGTAATAGCTTCCTGGTAAGAGATGGCGCCTTAGGATTAGAGGGAGGTACTGATTTTGGTATAGGGCTTTCAGCTGCTTACGACAGCCGTGACAGCCGCTATACTCCATCTACGGGCGGATATATTCTCACTTACGTTACATTTAATCCTGAATTTTTAGGAAGTGATTACCAGTTTACCAAGTTTTCTTTCGATGCGCGTAAATTTATTAATCCATGGTATAAGCATGTTGTTGCATTCCAGGTCACCACTGGTTATTCAAAGGGTGATGTGCCTTTTTATGATTTATCGCTATTGGGAAGCGACAATAAAATGAGAGGCTATTACCAGGGCGCTCTTCGTGATAATGTACTCGTAGACGGTCAAATTGAATATCGCATGCCTGTTTGGAAAATGTTTGGAATAACCGGATGGGTTGGTGCAGGCCGCACGGCACCTGATTATGAAGGTCTTTCATTTGATGATTACCATCTTAATTATGGGGGCGGTTTTCGCGTAAGAGTTGATTCCAAAAACAATATTAACATGCGTATTGATTTTGGATTTGGTCCGAATGGAATTGCGGGTACTTATATCAATTTTGCTGAAGCTTTTTAAAATTCATCAGACGAGAATTCCATTATTTTTTTAATAACTACTATAAACAAATAATATATTTAAAGACTTGAATCAAATAGAAATAGCCGCAAAATGCGGCTATTTCTATTTTTACTCTATTGAATTTATTTTGTGGCAAAAGAATTGTAATTTTTTATTTAATGACGAACCGTACAGGCAAACTCATCTCTACGCTCACTTTATTACCGTTCTGGCTACCGGGAATCCATTTCGGCATGCTCTTTACTGCCTTTATGGCTTCCAGATCACAATCATTATAAATTCCTCGTAACAACTTAACGTTCGTGATCAATCCTGAAGTATCCACAACAAAAGAGACATAAACAGTTCCTTCAATATTATTTGATAAAGCTTTCGAAGGGTAATGGATGTGTGTTGAAAGATACTTGTTAAGTTGCTTATCGCCGCCCTGGAATTTCGGCATGATTTCGGCCCATTTTTTTACAGTATTATCCGGAATAATATCAGGAATTACCGGTACAGAAACTCCAGAAGTCATAGTAGAATTACTTTCTCCACCATTCGCTGGCATCAATGTAGCGGAAATATTTTCTGAGACCATTTGATCATCGGTTGTAACCATTCTATCTTCAACTACAGTCGGGTTTATAAGTTCCTGAGTAATTTGTGAAGTAGATGCTTGGGGCGTAATAGGTGGTGGTGTAAGTTCAAGGGGTGGTGGTGTAAATATTTCCAAACTTATTACTTCGCTGAACTTTTCTGAAATCGCATTTGATTGCCTCTGCAGGGATCCAATCAAAAAGGGAGTAAGCATGGCTCCCATGAAAAAACAGGCTGTTATAAATGCCAATAATACATTTCGTGAATAATCGCGCCGAAGTATATAGGCGCCGAAAAGTTTGTTACGGTTTTCAAATACAAATTCATTTCGTTCAAAATCGATACAACTGTCCCAATTTGAGTGATTCATGGCTGTGAGTTTTTAAATAGGGTTTGTATTTTAAGGTGGGCTATATATGCTATGATGCATTAATATGATTTTTACATAAACGATCTAAACATTCTCAAATTGCTGAGAAATTGTCAGTGAATTGCAATTTTAAGAAGTCAATTCATCCAGCCGGAGATAATAAAAATATACTCCAACAAAAATATCCTCTAAAAAATGTTTGATATTGGGGGTCCTGGTGATACTAAGGAAATACAGCAAAAAGCCGTATTTCCTATAATTAAAAATGAATTTTTAAAAACAATTCACTTTCATTACACAAAATCAATCTCCACCTGGTACGACACCTCTCCGGAACCGGTTTTAAAATTAAACTGCCTTGAATTTTTTTCAGCAATCTCGGCGGGCACTCCCTGGTTTTGTAATTCGCTTTTTAAATCCGATAACGATTCAAATGAAAACTCCCCGGTTTTCCGGTTATTTTCCATCCGTATGGCGAAGTAGGGATGTTGCTCGGCCTGCTTTAAAAGTTTGGTTCTTAAAAACGAATTTTGAAGAACCAGTTCAACCAGGTGATGCATGGATGCAAAATTGTTGTTTTCGAAAAGCGAATTCACTTCATCCCACAGGTAACGGACTCTCTTTTCAAAATGCGGGTTTATTATTTTATCACTGGCGCCCTGGGTAATAATTTTTAACAACTCGTCTATTTCAGGTTCCTTAAAACATTTGGTTATGGAGCCGTAAAGGCCGTAATACCTGATGAAGCTATTGATGTATGAAATAATTTCATCCGATTCAATCGTATTCTTATCCGCATCAACAATGTTGGTGTGGATGGATAAAAAATGGGGCGTACCTCCGATGATTGCATCAAAATACCGGACGTTTGAATGGATCATTTTATCAGGCACCTGATTTTCTATAAAGAAATCTTTCACCTGTTCAAATGAATCTCCCGAAAAGGTTTTACCAGGTGCCTGGTAATCCTTCTGCAACGATAACCACCCTGAATACACAATACTCATACAGCTGATAATTTATTCCTCAAATTTAACAGAAAATAATCAAATCAGTATTAACTGAAAATCGAGAAGTTTACTTTATTATGATTAATTTTTTTATGCCAAAATGCACAGTGTTTTCTACTAGTTCAGTTAAATAAACTCCTGCCGGGATTTCTTCAAGATTTAGTTGATCTTCTGTGGAATTAAGAGCTAACTCCTTCTTTAAAATTGTCCGTCCGCTCAGATCAAACAAGTATAACTGTTGGGTTTTGGAAGACTTGGGATATGAAATATTTAAATTATTTGTTGCAGGATTAGGATATAACAACACTGGATTTTTTTCTTGTTCCAAATCGTCAATTCCGACATATGGACTGTACTTTACAATTTTGTGAACTGAATCGTTATTTACGGTCCAGAATCCACCTCCGAAATACAGTTCGTTATTAAGGCTGGTAACAACCCCGACTACATTATCAAAAACACCATTTATACCATGCCATTGTACACTGTCCCAATATGCCACATACTGCGCAGGTTGACTGCCCATGCCGATAAACTCACCAACGGCCCAAAGCTTATCATCAAAAACATGCATCTTCGAAACACCAGCATATCCTGGCATGGTCCCTGTCCCTACAGGCAAAAGTTGCGAGCCATTCCATTTCATAATTCCATTTGCGGGGTCACCATAACAAGTACAGATGTTACCGGCAATATAGAGTTCGCCTTTGTAAACAACCATATCATTTATCCCAGTGTATTGCCCGCTCAAGGGTGTTCCAACAGGTACCCAGGTGTGCGTAATTGTGTCGAGCATAGCCAGGTCATCCATGGTAGAAGTGCCATCACTCCAGTTTCCTCCAGCATACAACATTCCGTTATAACTCTCAACTACTGTTACACAAATAAAACCACTGGTAGCAGTTAAATTAGGATATATTTTCGGTAATGTAGTCCAATTTGTTCCATCGTATTTAATCATTCCCTGAACGGGAATGCCTGCAATTGTATCAGCCCATCCATTTATAAAAAGATCATTATTTACCTTACGTACAAGAGCCACATGACTGATTGGTTGAGCAAAAGGTACCAGGGAATCAGTGCTAAGTTTTTTTGCCACAAACTGGCTGGAAGCTGGTAATAAACCCTGAACGTTTCCTCCAACATATAATTCATTGTTGAAATCAACTATTGATTCAATATGACCCCAAAAATCCTGGCTGGCAGTATCCCATTTAACCCCATCCCATCTGGCCAAGTGCGAAAGAAAAGAATTTGAGCCGTCTAACAAATTGTTTCCTCCTGCATAAACACAATTGCACACTGTATCGGCATACAATGCCCGCACTCCCGCACCAGCTGTAGGGAACCCATCCCCAACCTTGGAGAATTGTTGGGAGAAACAACAATATTGAAGAAGTATACATAATCCTGAAATCAGAAAACATTTCATACTACTTTGTTAAAGTTTAATTTTTTTTGTAAATCCTTGAATGCAAGCAGGCATCTGGACCTCTTAAAAGTAGCGAAATATTCCAATAAAGCAGATACAATCAACCATTTCTTTTACATTTACCTGTTGCTTCAACATCAATGACAATCATACAATATACTTTATGAACCGTACCAGCTTCTTTGCATGGACCCTGCTTATTCATATATCCTCGTTTTGTTATGGACAAGCTCCTGACCAGAGACAGGAACCAGGCATGGAAAGCCTTTCCGGGACACATCCAGGTACGACAATCCAAAACGAGATTCTAAATGCTCTAAATTTAAGGGTTCCGACAAATAATATCCTGGAACAAATCCAGGCTTTTGAAAAAATTAAAAACCATAATTTGAATTCATTTAACCCGGCAGATCGAACAGTTTCCGGTCAGATTCCCTGCAACCCAAATACGTTTTGGGCAAACACCCTTGATTCAATTTATGAATTTTCATTGATCAATTCAGTCATAACCCCAACAGGAATTAAGTACCCAAATAATGGCCTGTATAGTCTTGCCTACGCAAATGACAATTTTGGAATTTCCGGGATGAGTCCTACTTTTTTTTCTACCTCAAATCAAACGGGTAGTGTTCAGCTGAAAGCGTTCAATGGAAGCACCTGGAATACTGCAACGACAAGCGCTGGCATCGCACACTTAAATTGTGCAGGCTCCGGAAATGACCTGTACTGTGATGGTTATTCAACTAGTTCCCCTCCCTTTGATACGAGAATGATATTCCACTACTCAGGTACAAACCTCGACACGATTTACAATTGCGCTCCTGGCAGACGAATATGTGTTGCAGATGAGGCCGCGGATGCTAACGGTAAAATATATGTTTTTATCGGGCCTGATTCGTTAACTATTGTTGATACACTGCTTGTCTTGTCGCCAACAGGTACAATTCTTAATTCATACCCCATTTCATTCAACAACTTAAATGCATACGGCAGCTGTATCCTGGGGGATAAGCTTTATGTCGGGTTCGGACCATTCAGTTCTTTGTATCCCAAATCAATTGTACCGATCTATTTGAATCAGGGAACCGCTTCGGTAGGTACACCCATTGCATGTAATTTCTTTGGTGGGAGTTTCTATGATCTGGAGAGTTGCAACCAGGGAGTACCTGTGGGTCTGGCTGATCACCAGGAGATGTTTAACCACCTGGAAGTATATCCGAATCCCGCACAGGAATATATAACCATAGAAATTCCAGAATCCGCAACTGCACTCATTAAGGAGGTTAGCCTGATTTCCATACATGGCCAACAAATTCAACCGGAATATCAACACTTAAGTAGCAATCTCATCCAATTGAATATATCCAATCTTCCAGGCGGTTTTTATTTTGTGAAAATAAGCACAGGAAGTACTTACTATTATGGGAGATTCGAACACATAAAAAAATGAACCGTGCACATTGCAATTGTAACTAAAGTCGGTACCAGATGAAACGTACAAGATTCTTTGCATTTGCTTTCATTATTCATATTTCCGGGTATTGTTATGGACAAGCTCCTGATGTGAATCAGCAACTTCAAAAAAGACTCCTGGAAGCTATAAATGTGGGTGCTCCAACTAATATCATCCTGGAACAACTCCAGGTTGTAAAACATGCTGAAGTCATAAATATTCCTTCGACCAATCTTGTTGATCAGACATTCTCCGGTCAGGTTCCCTGCAACCCAAACACGTTTTGGGCACATAAGTTTGATTCAATATTTGAATTTTCGCTGATCAATTCCGCCATTACTCCAACAGGAATCAACTACCCGCAAAATGGCAATTTAGGTCTTGCATATGCAAATGATAATTCTGGAATTTCTGGACTTAGCCCCACCCTTTTTTCAACCTATAATCAGTCCGGGATTGCCTACCTGATGGCGTTCAATGGAAGTACATGGGATACTATAACCACAAATCCCGGCCTGGTGTTTATAAATTGTGGCGGCTCCGGAAATCACTTGTATATCGATGGCTATTTAACTGCTTCATTTCCTTCATATCTGAGTAGGATATATCGTTTCACAAATGGAAACATTGATACAATTTACTCCTGTAGTACCGGTAGAAAAATCAATGTTGCAGATGAGGCGGTTGATGCCAATGGCAATGCCTATGTTTTTATCGGGCCGGCATCTTCATTTGCCGTTGATACATTACTGGTTTTATCACCAACAGGCACTATTTTGAATAGCTTCCCTATCACATTCGATGGATTGAACGCATATGGAAGTTTTATCCTGGGGGATTCGCTTTATATCGGGTTTGGTCCATCGAATTCTGTTTATCCTTCTTCGCTGGTGCCTGTTCTCTTAAATCAGGTAGTCGCATCATTGGGCACACCCATTCCATTTAATTTCACCAATGGGAATTTCTATGACCTGGAGAGTTGTAACCAGGGGGTTCCTGTAGGAATAGCTGATCAACCGGAAGTGGATGAACACTTGGAAATTTATCCGAATCCTGCACAGGAACATATAAACATTGAAATTCCAACGAATGTAACTTCACCTATCAAAGAAATAAACCTGATTTCCATTCATGGCCAGCAAATTCAAACGGAGTTTCAATATTTGGATAGCAATCGCATCCAATTGAACTTATCCATCCTTCCAGGTGGTTTTTATTTTGTGAAAATGAGTACCGGAAGTTCAAACTATTATGGAAGGTTTGAGCACATTGGTAATTGAAAAGTTTGTGTTTTATTCTCTCCACCAGGGAATAACACTATTCGAATTTTTTCCAGGCTCCACCGCTTCTCCAATTTTTGGCATCACATAGTTGATGTGCTTTGATTTCACCTCCTTTAGAAATCGTTCAGCAGGTTCATACCATGAATGAAATGCCAGGGCGAATTTTCCCCAATGAACCGGCATGATCACCTTCGCGCCTAAATCAATTCCAGCCTGTACAGCTTCTTCGGGATTCATGTGGATATAAGGCCATTTGAAATTATACTGGCCGGAATCGAGAATTGCCAGGTCAAAACCTTTGAACTTGTCACCGGTTTCGGCAAAATGATTACCGTAACCTGAATCGCCTCCTGCGTAGATTTTCACCACTTGCGATTCAATTACAAAAGCCGACCATAAAGTTTGCGCTCGTTTGAATGTTCGCCCGGAAAAATGCCGGGCGGGAGCTGCAGTGATTTTTAAATCGCCATCAACAAATGTATCCCACCAGTCGAGCTCCGATATAATGGCCGGGTCGTAATCCCAATAAACGAGATGCTGACCAACTCCGAGTGAACAAATTACTTTCTTCACTTTCGGTTTTAATTTTAACAGGGTATGATAATCGAGATGATCGTAATGATCGTGTGTGAGAATAAGCACATCGATTTGTTCAAAATCAGCAGGGGTAAAGATATCCGTTCCCGGGAATGATTTCACACTAAATGAAAATGGCGAAGCGTAACCGCAAAATACCGGGTCTACCAGGATGTGTTTTTCATGGAGCGCGATGTGGTAGGAAGAATGTCCGAACCAGGTTATCACCGGATCACCATTGGTGTGGGCATACAAATTACGTCTCACAGATGGGATGGCAGCTTTGGGAATCCTGTCGGAGACGTGTCGAAACATATCGGTGATTAACTCAAAATAGTTCACACCTTCACGGATTGTAACAGTAGGAACAATATTTCGGAATGCACCATCACGAAAGTTCGGAGATGCTTTAACCCGCTCCCGAAATGTTCCCGATGGATTTTTACCCAGAATTTTCATGATGCTACATATTGGCTGTTGCTTCTACCTCAGGAGGGATCAATTTGTACACTACCGGAGTTACAATCCGTGAAAGCAATGTAGAACTGATCAAACCTCCAATAAGCACAATGGCAAGTGGTGAAACCAGCGGGTTGGTTGAAATGGCAATAGGCATCAGGCCTCCAATGGCAGTGAGGGATGTAAGTAAGATGGGCAAAAACCTGATTTCGCCTGCTTCACGTATCGCCTGGTCCAGGGGTTTTC
>JANWID010000260.1 GCA_025450095.1 Bacteroidia bacterium
ATGGTTTCAAACATTTTTTGATCCATTGAACCAGCACTTACATCGTTGATAACTGCAGCACCCAGATCCACACTTTTTTCTGCAATTCCGGCCCTGAATGTGTCCACAGAAATAATAATTTCCGGGAACATTTTAACAATAGCCTGAATAGCCGGCAACAATCTTTCTTCTTCAGCTTCCTGGGGTAATATTTCGGCTCCCGGGCGTGTGGAATGAGCGCCTACGTCAATGAAATCGGCGCCTTCTTCCACCATTTTCTCCACATGTTCCAACATTGCTTTTTCTTCGGTAAATTTGCCGCCATCAAAGAAGGAATCAGGAGTGATATTTATAATTCCCATCACCTTGGGAGAGGTCAGATCAAGCAGTTTTCCACGGCAGTTAATTATACCGTAATTGTTGAAAACCGCATGGGAAATGTGTTCTGACTTCATTTAAAATACATTTTCTTTAAACTAACTTGCCGCCGCCAATCAGGGAGCTAATGAACGAAACAGAGATCATGGAAAACATGCCGGGTTTGACCGCTATTCAGTACAATACTGCGATTGCTGCCTGCAAAGATATATTTACTGCCAAAATGAAGGATTATGGCAGCGCCTGGCGGATCTTACGGCTGAGCTCCATCACCGACCAGATGTTCATCAAGGCCCAGCGTATCCGCAATATCGAGGAAAAAGGAATGCAGAAGGTGGATGAAGGCATTCGTTCGGAATACCAGGGCATTATCAATTACGCCATTATTGCACTTATTCAACATGAGATGGGTGTTGCACAGCGTCCCGACCTGGGACTGAAAGAAGCCGAATCGCTTTTCGAGAAACATATTACCAATGCCAGGTCGCTGATGGAAGATAAGAATCACGATTATGGTGAAGCTTGGAGAAAGATGCGCGTGAGTTCTATCACCGATCTGATCCTGATGAAGCTGTTGCGGGTGAAGCAGATTGAAGATAACAACGGCACCACGTTAATTTCCGAAGGCATCGACGCGAATTATTACGATATGATCAATTACTCGGTCTTTGCGCTGATCAAGTTAAACGAATAACTCATTATTTTTTATGAAAAAACTTAGCTGGATTTCCAGGATACTGGTTGGGGCATTGTTTATTGTATCCGGTCTGATCAAGGCCAACGATGCGATCGGATTTTCTTATAAGCTCGTTGAATATTTTACTGTTTTCGGTACGCCATGGATGGAGCCATATGCCTTGTTCGTTGCTGCCTTCGTGTGCATTTTAGAAATAATTCTGGGAGTTGCAGTGATTTTCGGTACGCGTATGGTCACTGTTTCGTGGCTATTGCTACTGATGATCGTCTTCTTTACTTTCCTCACTTTCTATTCCGCATATTTCAATAAAGTAACTGATTGTGGTTGCTTCGGCGATGCACTTAAACTTACACCCTGGCAATCGTTCACCAAGGATGTAGTGTTGTTATTCTTTGTGCTGATCATTTTCTTCGACAGAAAAAATATCCGCCACGGAGATCTGAAAACCGATATCACCAATTGCGGAATTGCTTTGGTTTTGATCGCTTTCTTCAGCTTGTTTGTCATCAACTGGCCATTCCCGGTTTGGTTCTCTGCAGGATTGCTTTTTGCAACCGCCATGTTGAAGCAGGTTCTTACCTCATTTCCGAATACAGTGGTGCTTGGTCTATCGGGAGTAATTTCAACGTATTTCACATACCACTGCCTGAACCATCTTCCCGTAAAGGATTTCAGACCTTATGCAATCGGGAAAAACATCGTGGAAGGCATGAGTGTTCCTGAAGGCGCTCCGAAGGATAGTATCCAGATGATGTTCCAGTACAAAAAAGACGGTCAGGTGCATGAATTTCCTGCTGATAAGCTGCCTGCAGATCTTGACAAGTATGAATTTGTGGACCGTGTAGACAAAGTGATCGTTAAAGGTTACGTTCCGCCAATACACGATTTTACTATTGTTGATAATAACGGTAAAGATTACACTGAAGATTTCCTTGCTAATCCCGATTATTCATTCATGATGGTCGCCTACGATATGTCGAAGACTAACGCAGAAGTTCAATCGAGGATTAATGAATTCGTAAAGCATTGTGACGATAAAAAAATTGAATTTATCGGTGTGACTTCAACTGCACCGGAAGAGACTGATAAGTATCGTCACGAATTCCAGAGTATGTTCAGCTATTATTTTTGTGATGCCACTACCTTGAAAACTATCGTTCGTTCAAATCCCGGATTGTTATTGATGAAAAAGGGAACTGTTGTGGATATGTGGCATTACAACGACTGGCCGCAATTTGAGGAAGTGAATGCGATGTACCTGAAGAAATAACCGGTTATACCGGCTTCGTCTTTGAAATGATCCGTTTTCTTATCCGGAAAATATTTTATGGAATACTGGTCATTGCCGGGGTGGTCACTGTTGTGTTTTTCCTTTTTAATATTTTACCCGGCGATCCGGCCCGTATGATGCTTGGTCAGCGCGCAGATGTTTCCAGCATCGAAAACATTAATCGTGAACTTGGACGTGATAAAAGCCTGGCAACGCAATTCGCACTTTATGTAAATGACCTATCGCCACTTTCCTTTCACTGTTTAAGCGATTCAACTTCTCCATGGTTCGCTTCCGCGGAAAAATATGGCTCTTCAATTTCACTGGTCAATACCGGTGAACATGTGATGTTACTTAAAACACCATATCTGAGACGTTCGTACCAGACTAAACAGCAGGTTTCGGAAATCATTGCTGATGCGTTACCCGGAACTGTTATACTGGCAATTGCCGCCCTCATTTTTGCGGCTGTTTTTGGAATCGCATTGGGTGTTGTTTCCGCATTGCGTAAGAACAGGCTGACCGATCAATTGGTAAGCATGCTGGCTGTTTTAGGAATGGCAGTTCCATCGTTTTTTGCCGGGATCATTATCGCGTGGCTTTTCGGATTTGTACTGGCAGATTACACCGGATTCAACATGACGGGCAGTCTTTACCGGATCGATCCTTTCGAAGGAAGGATCCTGGAGCTGCGTAACCTGGTTTTACCCGCATTTACACTTGGTATCCGACCATTGTCGGTAATTGTTCAGTTAACCCGGAGCTCGATGCTGGATGTGCTTTCGCAGGATTATATCCGGACGGCAAAAGCAAAGGGATTATCATCCACCGTAACCGTTATCCGGCATGCTTTACGGAATGCCCTGAACCCGGTACTGACAGCCGTTTCCGGATGGTTTGGATCGTTGCTGGCCGGAGCTGTGTTTATTGAATATATTTTTGGCTGGAAGGGAATTGGAAAAGTGACCGTTGACAGCCTGGAGCGCTACGATTTCCCTGTGGTAATGGGTGCTGTACTGGTTGTTTCCGTATTTTTTGTAATCATCAACATTATAGTCGATATCCTTTACGGGATGCTGGATCCCAGGATACGTGTTTGATAGTCTTTTCATTTACGATTATATTTGGGAAATCATTCCGTTTTTATGAGACAGAAAATCGTTGCCGGTAACTGGAAAATGAATTGCAACCGAGAGGAGGCTTTCGGACTTGCCAATGAGATACGGGATATGATTGCCGACGAACTTCATAACGATGCCATCGTGATTTTGGCACCGCCATTTGTTCACCTGGCCGCCGTGGTACAAATTGTAAAAGGTACCCGGATCAAAGTTGCTGCGCAAAACTGTTCCAGTCAACCTCACGGAGCGTATACCGGTGAAATTTCGGCGTCAATGTTACGATCTACAGGTGTTGAATATGTAATAATCGGTCATTCTGAACGAAGAACTTTCTTTAATGAAACAGCAGAAGATCTCATCAACAAAACGATGCAGGCTTTGGAGAATGGTCTTTCACCGATTTTTTGTATTGGTGAAACTTTGCCGGAACGGGAAGCAGGAAATCATGAATCCGTCGTTGCAAATCAGCTCGATGAAACCTTATTGCATTTGAATCCAAACCAGTTATCGAAAGTAATCCTGGCTTACGAACCGGTATGGGCTATTGGTACTGGTAAAACGGCAACATCAGGACAGGCGCAGGAGATGCAGGCATTTATACGTTCACATGTCAAATCAAAATTTGGTCAGCATGTAGCCACGTTCATCCCGATTTTGTATGGCGGATCATGCAATGAAAACAATGCCAGGGAAATTTTTTCTATGGCCGATGTTGATGGCGGACTGATCGGCGGCGCTTCATTAAAATCCAGGAGCTTTGTGAATATTGTCAAGAGCTTTTAATGAAGGCTGGTAATACCCGTTTATTTTGTATCCTGTTTTTTGCAACGTTCAGTTCCTTCCCGCTTTTTGCTCAAATTCCTGCAAACGCAATTGAAGTTACCGGTGGAATAGGAAAAGTTGTCCGTAACCATCCCGATTTTCCGGAAGTCCATTCACCTGCTGCAAATGGTTCAATAAGTCTTTCGAAACATTTTAACGGTCGGGCACGCTGGCACCGGTATTACAATTATCCCAGGATGGGATTAAGCCTGAACGGAGGTTCGCTCGGAAATACGGATGTTTTAGGTTATTATGCCGGTATGATGGTAGAAATGACTTTTGAAAAACGTATCGGTACTAATTGGTTCTGGGGACCCAGGCTATCCCTGGGTTTAGCGTGGTTTAGTGACCCGTATAACGAAGGAAGTAACCCCGGCAATGTAGCAGTAGGAAGTGAATTAACTTTTTTAGCAGGTGCAGAAGTAATTGCAGGAAGGCGAATTTCAAATGATTTTGATTGCCTGTTGAAGGCTGGGATAATACATGCATCCAATTCGCATTTCAAACTTCCCAATGTAGGCTTAAATTTACCGCTTGTTTCATTGGGTGTGCGGTATCATTGGCAATCCACAAAAAAACCTGCAGAAAATTTTCAACCCGATACAAACAGGCTGGAGACTTCAAGACGCATCAGACCGCATCTTCGTTTTGGATGGGGGATTAATGAATTTGGTTCTTCAACAGGTCCTGTAAATGGTCCGAAGTATTTCATTGCGCTTTCATCATTCTACTTTTCCAAAATGTATTCACCGGTTAACAAAGTGACCGCAGGAATTGAGGCCTGGTATAATATGGGCACTTATGATTTCATCGTAAGCCAGGAATTTTATGATTCAAACCGGCATATGAAATCATTTGTTGCTGCAATTGTTTTAGGTCATGAATTTTTAATGGGCCATTTCGGACTGATCACTACCGGCGGAATTTATATTTATAATCCTTTTTATAAAGATCGTATGGAGATAAATGAACTTACAGGATTCAAGGATAAGCTGAAGTCAATAATCCCACTCCGTATCGGTGCTCAATATTATCTTAAAAATACATGCACCCGTTTTAAAAATAATTTATTTGTCGGTGTTTATATCAAAACAAATTTTGGTCAGGCGGATTTTCTGGAAACAGGGGTGGGGTATATGTTTTAGTTTAGCCAGTTACTTTTTAACGCAGTCAGCAGTCAGCAGTCAGCAGTCAGCAGATACGCTGTAGAGACAGCATGCTGCTGTCCGAACGATTGACCAGTCGGTAGTCGAAAGTAAGTTGCAGGCGGAAGACTTAAATAATTCTGTGTTTTAATTTTAACTACTGGCTGCCGACTGCCGGCTGCCTGCTTGAGACTGGAACTCCAATTTAATTGATTTCTGTCAAGTAAACAGCACCATCTTTACCTACTGATAAAAGATGAAAATCATCTATCCATTCAACTTTCATGATATCACCACTATCAAATGATTCACGAAAATTCCAGGTAAAACCACCATCTATACTATAAATCAAATAACCATTCGGACCAGCGGCTGCGATATTTCCTATGGGTGAAACAGAAATTGTAAACAATTTCCTGTAATTCAAACCGGGTCCATCCCTGTCGTTTATTTTTTGCCACGATTGTCCAAAATCAACCGAGGTATAAATTGAACCGTTTAATTCAATTAAATAAAACTTTTTGTTTGCATCCACGCAGATGCCGGTATAATAATAATCTTTTATTTCCCTGTTTTGGAATGTAACGCCACCATCATCAGTAATAAGCAATGATCCATAGCCGCACAACACGCCGTGATTTTCATCCGCAAAGCAAATTCCCCGGTATTCATGTGTGAATTCCTCAAATGACCAGGAGTTACCTGCATTTTCGGTTCGGTAAAGCACACCGTTCCCGTAGTTTTTACCACCACAAACAAAACCGTGACTGGCATCTCTGAACCAGATATCCCGAAGGTTCCTGTTCACAGTGAGCGGCCATGATGTTGCATAATAAGTATTCCATGAAATTCCGCCATCGGTTGTCTTGTAAATAATAACATCACTGTCGGCACAAAATCCGGTATCCGGACTGATAAAAAACATTGCATTGACAGGTTTATCAAAATGCGATTGTGAAACTATCCACGTATTGCCTCCATTCGTCGTTTTTAAAACGTAGCCTTTGTCATCACCTCCACAGATTATAAATTCATTTTCATTAAAAACATGTACATCCCGATAGGTAATTTGCAACGGAACTTCAAGTTTGGAGCTGGGGATGTCAGGAAGATTCTTTTGGCAGGAAAAAAGTCCCAAACATAAAATGAAGACCAGGTTTCGATACATACTAGAATGAAAACAGGAACATGAAAAAAAGCATCACCCAAAGCACATCTACAAAATGCCAGTAAATAGTTGTCAGCTGAAGCCGTGTCAGTTGGTATTCATCCGTAAAGAAAAGCAGTGAGCGTACCATATCACCAGAGCTCCCAAATACTTTTGAAGTAATGATCATCAAATAGATCATTCCTCCGGTAACATGCAGAAAGTGCATACCGGTTATGACATACAAGTAAGAAACACCCACATTCGTACTTATGAAATAACCGGAATCGACCATTCTTTTAAGTCCCAGGGCCTGCGAAATGCAGAAAAATAATCCAAGACCCAGTGTGATGCTCAGGAGCAATTTTAGTTTTCCCATTTCATCTTCACGGAATGATTTTACTGCACCCGATATAGCAAAGCTGCTAAGCAATAAAAAAACAGTGCTTACTGTAAATGCCTTTGGCAACTCAAAATTTAAAGGTGTTCCGCTGCGGGCTACAGTAACAAAATAAAGGAAGGCCATCGAAAGAAACAGGATCGTGCTTCCCACCAATCCAAAAAAAAGCAAAGTTTTAAAAGGATGAAATTTCTCCATCCGTTTAAACCCGCTAAGCTGGGTATCGGTGCTTTTGGTTTTTTTATTTGTGCTCATTAGAAAAGTATAAAAAGGCCGGGCCTCCTTCAAAAATACGGATTTTAACAGCGAAAAGTATGCTATATAAGAAAAAATTACACGAATGTGTTAACCAGTGGCACCACCGGGCAACAGTACCTTCAGGAACGAATAGCGGCTTTCACCTTTCTTTTCGGGAAATACCCCCATGTTGGAATTACGGATGTCCTCGATGGTATAAAACGCGTTGGGAGTATGCTTTTTAATAAGTTCATCCACAAACATCACATCCTTTCGTTTGAGCGTGGTAAAAATCACCTTCACCGGGCCTTTCACGCCATGACCATCCAGAATGGTGACTCCCATATTTGCATCGTAGAGTGCAGTAACCAACCCCGAGGGATCCTGGTTGGTGATGATCCGAAGCACCTGTTTTCCCAGCGCAAGTTTTTCTTCAATAGTAATTCCAACGAAAATGCCCATGCTGTAACCACCGGCGAAAGCCACATAGCAGGCTACATTGTGCAGGTTATTGATGGTCTGGCTCACTGCTACCAGCCATATCAATACTTCAAAAAACCCGAGGAATGGAACAATCTTTTTCACATTCCTGGAAATAAAAATATTCCGGAGTGTTGCGAGTGTTACATCACAGGTTCGTGCCAGAAAAATCAGTAGTGGCAACACGAGCCAGTTAAAGATATCGCTTTGCAAAAATGCGCTGTTGATGATCATAATTCGTTAAGCAGTTTTTTTACAAGAATTGGTACAGCATTGCCGGCGGTGTCCTTTAATATTGAAAGATTTGAAATCATGGTTATATCCTTTGCTGCAGGATCGATAAAATATTTTGGAATATCAGGTGCGGCATAGTCAACCAGGCCGGCAGCCGGATACACTTCCAGCGAAGTACCGATTATCAAAAAAATATCAGCCTGGAGCACCTCCCTCACAGCATCTTCTATAGCAGGAACTGCTTCACCAAACCAGACGATATGCGGTCTCAACGGAGATCCTTTTTCACATACAGCATCCATAGTCAGTTCCCATCCATCTATCTGGTAAATCAATTCCGGGTATCGTGTGCTTCTTGCTTTTCGGATTTCGCCGTGCAGGTGAATGATATCGGTTGATCCGGCACGTTCGTGGAGATCATCAATATTCTGTGTGATAATGGTAACCCGGTAGTTTTTTTCAAGCTCGGCCAATGCAAGGTGCGCAGCGTTTGGTTCTGCGGCGAGTACCTGTTTACGTCGTTCGTTGTAAAAACGTTGTACCAGTACCGGATTTTTAGCCCACGCCATGGGTGTGGCTACTTCCGACACCGGGTATTCCTCCCACAGACCGCCCGCATCACGGAAAGTTCGGATCCCGCTTTCAGCACTAATCCCGGAACCGGTAAATACAACAATCTTTTTCACGGCAGATGCCTTCCATTATTTACAACGGAAACCAGTGAGCAAAATTGAATGTTTTATAAGGTAGGTAGTGAAAAAATGTTACCGGATTATTAACAATGTAATGTCAATTGCCGTCAATGGCTTTCCATCCTTTTTCCAGCCTGAATCCGCGTAAAAAATTGGAAACACTGTTCCGGCCTCGTCCTTCCTGCTGAACTTCCATAATTTCCAACAACTGATCAGAACATTGAATGTACATTTTTCCATTTGATACAGTAATGGTACCGGCTCCATCCCGGGAAGGTTCATTAGTTCGTTCAGTCCGGAAAATTTTCAGGAGCAAAATATTTCCGGAAGCATCTTTCACCTTTGTAAAAGCTCCCGGAAACGGACTCAGTCCCCGTACCTGATTATGCACGTCAAGGGCCGATCGGTTCCAATCAATACTGCAATCGGTACTGAAAATTTTTGGAGCAGTCTTTAATGCTTCGCCCGGGCGGATCAGTTCCTGTTGCGGAATTTCAGAGATGGTTTTATTTTCTATGGCACGGACTGTTTTTAAGACCAGTTCCGCACCTGCAATTTTCAAGCGGTCGTGAAGTGCTCCCGCATTTTCATCAGGACGTATAGCTATTTTTTCCTGGAAAAGAATATTGCCTGTATCAATATCATGTCTTAGAAAAAAAGTGGTAATTCCGGTTTCTTCCTCTCCGTTCATGATAACGCGGTTAATAGGAGCTGCACCCCGGTACTGAGGAAGGAGGGAAGAGTGGAGGTTAAATGTTCCCAATGGGGGCATTTTCCAAATCACCTCCGGTAACATGCGAAACGCAACTACTATGAATAAGTCGGCTTCCAGGGCACGTAGTGAAGCAATGAAACCAGGATCACTTAGTTTTTCTGGTTGCATGACCGTTAAGCCTGCCGCGGAAGCAAATTCCTTTACTGCAGGTTCTTTGATCTTTAATCCGCGACCAGCTTTTTTGCCGGGAGCCGAGACTACTGTTGTAATGTTGTATTTATTTTTTACAAGTATTTCCAGTGAAGGGACTGCGAATTCCGGCGTACCTAAAAAAACGATTTTCATTTACCGGTTATCTTCTTTAGCAATTGAAACACTTGTCAGTGTAACCATTTTTCCTGTCATGCACACACTTACGCCATCATAAGGTTTGTATGTAATAAATAGTTTTAATCCGATCCGCTTGTATTCTTCCTGCAAATTCACCGGTTGTAGTTTTTGTCCATCGGAGAGTTCCAACAGGTATGTACAACCTGCAATTTCGGAATAGTCGATAACCTTTGCGTAAACTGCCTGCTTATCAGCCGGAGTGGCCGGAACCTTTTTTTTGGAAGCGCATCCTGATATCAAAATTAAAATGATGAATGCGCAAATAAATTGTCGGATCATATTCTTTTTGGTTGCCAGTTACGGGATGATAAATAAATAAACGAGAATACTCCCATCAGCACCCAATATACAATTTCAGAAAACCAAACTGCTTCAATGGAAGCATTCCAGGTTACCGCACAAAGATAAACGTAAATCATGTAGATGATAATATTCAATAGTTCAATAACCATTGCTGCACGGGTATTGCCCGATCCGGATACGGCACTTAACAGGATTACACTGATGCTGAAAAGGAACATGGCGCCGGTAATGATATAATAGCACCCAATCGAATCGCTGATCAGCTTCGCATCGGAGGTGGTGATTCGGAGAATCCATTGTGGTGAGATGAATGTTACCAGGAAAATCCCACCCGTAACAGCAAGACTGAGATATATAATTTTTTTCACAAGCAGTCTTACTTCGTATTCTTTTCCCTGCCCGATGATATTACTCACCATGCTGTTGGTAGCTGAAGCAAACCCCCAGATCGGCGTCATCAAAATCATATACGTTGCCCGGATAATGTTTGAAATAGCCAGTGCATGTTCTCCCATCCGTTCAATGAAAACGAAAAAAAGAAACCAGGCGCCCATGGAAAGGGTATTCTGTAACATAACTGGCGAAGAAAGGTGAACAATCGCCGAAAAACGGGGATAACTGAAATCTTCAAACCGGAGCAGGCGGAACTGCCGGAATTCATGTTTCAGGCCTGAAAAAATCACAAGGTAAATCAGCCCTGCAAATTCTGCGATAACAGATGCCAAAGCCGCGCCTTTAATACCCATTTCAGGAAAGCCATAATGCCCGAAAATGAATAGGTATGCAAGTATAACGTTCAGGCACATGGTTAGAATGGAAGCATACGTGATCACCCTTGTTTTGCCGATCGCCACAAAAAAGGAACGGAAGGTAACAGTCGCCATAGCGAAAAAGATCCCATAACAACGAATGCTCATGAAAGCATTGCTGGCATTAGCCACACCTTCTGAATGCAGCATAGAACGCAGGAGCTGCGGAGAAAAAAATTTAACTGCGATGAAAGAAATCAGGGAAAGTAGTAGCAATAACAGGAAGCTGTGGTCAAATACCTTCCCGATCTCGGGTATATTTCCTTCTCCCGCCCGCCGTGCCATAATGATTTGGGAGCCGGTACCCAAGGCCAATCCGATCATGACAATAACAAAATAGAATACCGTAGCAATGGCCATTGCTCCCAGTTCCGTTTCACCGACACGGGCTATAAATGCGGTGTCGGTCAGATTCAGCACCGTAGTGGCCAGGCTTCCCAGGATGATCGGGTAGGCAATCTTCCAGATATCCGAATATGTTACACTGACTTTCATGCTAAAAAAATGCAAAGATCAACAATATACCGGTCGGGCC
>JANWID010000261.1 GCA_025450095.1 Bacteroidia bacterium
ATAATTCCGTCACTGTTATCTGTATCGGCAATCATTTCCGTTTTAAATAACGTATCCGCGAAAGCAATTACCACCTTTCCTTTCAATGCATCTTTGGCACACAATATTGCATGCGCCGTTCCTAAAGGTTGATCCTGGTAAAATATGCTGCCTTTTGCTCCTTGCTCTTCGGCTATCTTAATGAGGTTTGCCTCAACTTCCTTTCCAAAGTCCCCGATTACAAAGGCGATCTCATCTACTTTTTCATGGCAGACTTTGGTAATATCTTCAACAAGATGCTGAACAATGGGCTTACCCGCAACAGGAATCAATGGTTTAGGAATGGTCAGGGTATGCGGGCGCATTCTTTTACCCATTCCCGCCATGGGCACAATAATTTTCATGAATTCTTAAAACGTATAAAATTGAACAGAAGTGCAAAAGTACAAAACCGGGGTTTATGAATTACTACTATATCCGGTTTGGAATGATGATTGTAATTTGAATACAAATAACTATAAATCAATTTATTATTTAGATCCTGTGTGACCGAATCCACCAGCTCCTCTTTCTGTTTCTGATAATCCGGAAGTCAGAGACCAGGAAACACTTGAATGAGTAGCTACTACCATTTGGGCAATCCGTTCCCCGTTGTTAATGGTAAAAGGCACATTTGAGAGATTAATCAACAGCACTTTTACTTCACCCCGGTAATCAGCATCAATAGTACCGGGTGTATTCAAAACTGTGATGCCTGATTTAAATGCAAGCCCGCTGCGTGGCCGGATCTGAGCTTCATAACCTTCAGGCAATTCTATGAAGAGTCCGGTAGGAATCAGCATACGTTCCATCGGTTTCAGAACCAAAGGCTGCTCCAGGCTGGCCCGAAGATCCATACCAGCGGCATGCATGGTTTCATAAACCGGAAGCGGATTTTGTGATTTGTTAACGATTTTAACTTCAATATTCATGATAGTAAATTATTCAAGAGAAACAGGAGGACGTTCAAGACGGGAAAGAACGAACAGGTAAATAAACATTATGACGGAATTAAGCAAAAGCTTTAATGTCAATCCCGGATCAATAAGATTAACGATTCCTATACTGAGAAAATAAAGCAATACTGCAAACAACAAATATGCGCAAATACGCTTCACTTCGTAATTGATCCTGTAATTCCGCTGCCCTGTATAATAGGAAAGCACCATCATGGAACCATAGCAGATGAAAGTTGTCCATGCAGCCCCCATGTAACCCATTTTTGGAATGAGGATGAAATTAAAAATGATAGTGATGATGGCACCAAAAATTGCAAACCATGCTCCATATAAGGTTTTGCCTGTAAGCTTATACCACATGCTCAGGTTAAAAAAAACACCAAGGAACAGGTTGGCAAGCAAAAGCACCGGCACTACCTTCAGGCCAGGCCAATAATTTTTTCCAATAAAATATTTCACGATATCAATATACATCATGATGCTAAGGAAAATTATCGAACATGTTATCACGAAATATTTCATCACCATCGCATAAACTTTTCGTGCATCTTCCATTCGGAATTGTGCGAAGAAAAATGGCTCGGCAGCATAACGAAACGCCTGGATAAATAATGTCATAAGTATTGACAACTTGTAACATGCTCCATAAATACCAAGCTGTTTCATTGCTGTGATAGGTTCCGGAGACAGGTATTTCACCATGATCCGGTCCAATGTTTCGTTTACCATCCCTGCCAGACCTGCAACAAGGAGCGGGAGTGAATACACGATCATTTTGCTCAGCAGACCGGGGTCAAAGTCATGCCTGCTGAAACGAAGATCGGGAATCATCAGCAACAGTGTTGCGGCACTTGCCAGCAAGTTGGCAATAAACACATATCCCACACCGATAGCAGGATCGTAAACAAGCCTGGCTAATCCATGAAATACTGCTTCATCATTACGGTACCATACCGGGATTACGATAAAAAATAAAATGTTGAAGAGGATATTTATGAAAATGTTAAACAGTTTCAACAAAGCGAAACGTTTTGCCTTTGATTCCCTGCGCAGTTTTGCAAAAGGCAACGCGGTCATAGTATCCAACCCGATGATCAATACCATCCAGGTGATATATTCCGGATGTTTGCTGTACTGCAGGAGTGAAGCCAGGTTTCCTGAAAAGAATATAATAGTTCCTGAAAATAACAAAGTGGAAACCAGGAGTGACATCATCCCCGTACTAAAAACTTTCTTTTCCTGCTCTTTATTTTTCTCAGAAAAATGGAAAAAAGAAGTTTCAGTTCCGTAAGTATACACGATCATCATGAAAGAAATGTAAGCATACAATTCTGTAACGACTCCGTATTGGCCGGGTTGAGTGAAGATGTTGGTATGCAGCGGTACCAGCAGGTAATTTAAAAACCTGCCTACGATGCTGCTGAGCCCGTAAATTGCCGACTGACCCGCCAGCTTTTTTATAATGCTCATGCTATGGAGTACATGAAAACCAGGGGACGCTTAATGAGGCTGTAACAAAACTGAATTGATAACAACAGGATGTTCAATACCGGATGCTGAAGTTAGTATAAGATTTAAGAGATTGCTCACGGATTATGACCTGCTCAACCCTCGAATGGGGTGAACCTTTGTGACACCACTCCGTAAATTTTTTGATCTGATTCACTTCGCCTGTTGCTTCAACATATACACTCCCATCCGGTTCATTTCTGACATATCCAGTAATTCCGTTTTCCCTTGCAGCATCACATGTGAACTTACGGAAGAATACACCCTGAACTTTTCCTTTAATTTGTATACATACTGTAAGCAGAGTCACTTATTTTCCTTTAAACGAGGCCTTTCTTTTTTCAAGAAACGCTGACGCACCTTCGGTGAAATCTTCAGTTATGAAACATTTTCCGAATTCCGTAATTTCTGTATCATATCCATTCACCGAAGGCTGGTATAAAGAATTTACACAACGAATAATTCCGGCAATAGCCAGCGGTGCCAGTGCTGCAATTTTTCCTGCAATTTCATGAGCTTTTGTCAACAGCTCTTCCGGACTGGTAACATAATTCACGAGTCCAAGTTGTAATGCCTCATCTGCACCAAACATATCAGCAGTCAGCAACAACTCAAGCGCTTTAGTCCTGCCGATAAGTATGGGTAACCGCTGTGTACCACCATACCCGGGTGTAAGTCCTAGCCTGACTTCTGGCTGACCGAATTTTGCATTTGTTGATGCGATACGTATATGACATGCCATAGCCAGTTCACAACCTCCTCCTAACGCAAAACCATTTATTGCTGCGATTACGGGTTTCGGTGATTCTTCTATAGATTTAAACACATCCTGTCCGTTCTTTGCCAGCATTGCTCCTTCCTGTTCCCCAAAGTTTCTGAATTCAGAAATATCAGCACCTGCCACAAACGCTTTGTTTCCCGAACCAGTCAAAATGATTACTCTTATAGCATCATCCTGAATTGCAGCTGCAACTGCCTGACCTATTTCACGGATGGTTTCACTGTTAAGTGCGTTCAGCTTATCAGGTCTGTTAACCGTTATGATGTAGACGGTATCCTTGTTTTCTGTTTGGACGTTATTAAATTTCATAGTCAGAGTTTTCGGTTTTCAGCTGCCCAGGAATTAATATACCCTATGATTTCACCAGTATCCGTACCCGGGGGGAAGAGTTTTCCTACGCCTATGCTGTTCAGCTTTTGCATATCGGCATCCGGTATAATCCCTCCGCCTGTAACCAGAATGTCGCGAATGTCTTTATCATTTAAAAGTGAAATGATTTTCGGAAAAACAGTCATGTGTGCTCCTGAAAGAATACTGATACCAATCACATCCACATCCTCCTGAATAGCGGCATTCACCACCATTTCGGGAGTCTGGCGAAGCCCGGTCTAAATAACTTCCATTCCTGCATCCCGGAGAAAGGATGCAATAACTTTTGCACCCCTGTCATGTCCATCAAGACCGACTTTCGCAACAAGTACCCGTATCGGGCGGTTAAGTTCTGATTTCATGAAGACAAAATAATCGGCTGTATCCCTGTCAGCCGGCAAATTTAGGAATTAAGAAGCAGCCGTTGAAGTTTGCTCCTTAAATTCAGGTAATGAAACAAAGAATGAAGAACCTTCCATTTCCTTTGAAGTGAACCAGACCGACCCTCCGGCTTGCTCCACAATGCTTTTAACCATTGCCAGGCCCAGCCCCATACCCCCGGTTTTGGTGGTGAAATTTGGTGTAAAAATTTTTGACTGTTCCGCTTCGGGTATCCCTGACCCGTTATCTTTTACAGATGCAACAACCGAATCGTAATCCTTTTTTAATTCTACGTGAATATGCCCTTTTGTATTTTCAGGGACAGATTGAATTGCATTTTTAACCAGGTTGGAAAAAACACGCAGCAATTGTTCTTTGTCGCCATAAACGAAAAAGCTTCCCGGGGGATGTTCATAATAAGTAATGGTAGCTGTTTCATTTTCACCATAAAGTGTTGCTATGTTTTTGACAATTGCACTGAGGTCAACTTTTTCATTATTGGCTCTCGGCATTTTGGCAAAATTTGAAAACTCAGTTGCAATGGTGGAAAGAGTATCAATTTGTTCAATCATAGTTGTTGCCACCTGGTTCATTATCTTATCAAGGTTCGGGCTTTTTTCCTTCCATGCACGTTGTAAATGCTGAACACTAAGCTTCATCGGTGTGAGCGGATTTTTTATTTCATGAGCCACCTGTCGGGCCATTTCTCTCCATGCGCTTTCACGTTCCGACCGGGCCAGTAGTTCCGCACTTTCTGCCAGTTCCTCCACCATGCGGTTATATTCATTTACCAATGCACCGATTTCATCATTATGATCCCATTCAATAAGTTCATTCCTTTTTCCAAGTCTTATTTTTCCAAGACGTTCCTGTATCAGTTGCAGAGGCTGTGTTATCCTGCCCGAAATAATAAAGGTTACAAAAATGGCAAACGAAAAAAGCAACACGTAAATGTTAATCAATGCAACCAGGAATGAGGAAATATCTTTTTTTAGCTCATCCTGCCTCGAAAAATAAGGAAGGTTAATAAATCCTATAGTAGCATTATTAATGTTTTTCACCGGTTCATACGCAGATAAATATCTCAGGCTCCCAATCCGTTCGAACTGGATGTGTAAAGACTTATTCTCCGTGATCATTTGTGTCATGGCTCTCCGGCTCATCGTTCGTGCCTTCAGACCCTGGTCATAAATTTTAGGTTGTGTTGAATAAACCAGCTTTCCCTGGCGTGTATATATATTGAAATCGATATTCAGTACTCCTGCAAGTTTTGAAAAAGTATAATTCATTTCATCACTCATGTTTTCACCTTCCAGTGAACGATTACTCAACTCATCTCTTATTGCGATAAGCATTGATTTCAGGCGCTGATTAACTTCCAGATTTACATTACTGGCATTGCTTGTATAAATATAATAAACGGTAGCGCCCCCGATAAGCAACATGGTCAACACCACAATTGTAATCACCGTAGTCTGGATTCTGTTTTTAAAATTGACTGTTATCCTTCCGCGATTACGGATCAGCAACCCAATTCCGTAAATCAACAGGAAGCTGAATCCATAAAAAGAAAACAAATATGAAAACAGTGTAATGAAACCCAGGATGCCAGGATTTTGAATTGAAATTATAAGGAAACTTTCGCCGGATGATTTATAAAATAAATGTGAATATCCGTCAAAAACAACGAATTGCTCCTGGAGATTCGGTTTTAACATTTTCTGATAAGAAATACTGCTTACCAGGTAATTGAAATTTCCTGTTTGACTAATCAGCTGATTGTTCCTGTAATTGGCATATGAGTATTTCGATATGTCCTTTTTCTGGGGTATTTTATCACTTATCAGCAATTCCGGAAAACCAGCTTCATCCTGCAATGCTTTGGAAGAAAGATTTATTATGATAGTACCTGACTGACGCAGTCTGCCTGAAAGTTCTTTAACAGGAATCTTTCCGATGTATGAAATTTTACCGGAAACATTTCCTGTAAAAAAAAGATAAGAACTGATTGTAGGCTGACCATCATCATGAATACTCCTGTTAAAATAATCAAGATTCCATGAAGGATCACCTCCGGTATTCACAGGCAATCCTTCCGCATTAAAATATTTAATGCTGATATCGTACTTCCCCCAATAACCGGTGAAATATAACTGTGTCAACCGTTTTGAAATTATATCTTCCGTTTCAACCGTACTGATAAGCTGATCGTAAGAATTTGAAAAAAAGTTGCGAATTACAGGATCCTGTTCCGCCTTTTCAGCAATATCGTCAAAGAGATATTCAGCAATATGATCCTGTTCGTTTTCCAGTTTAGCTGCAAGAAGCCGACGGTTTTCCTTTTCCCTGAGCCTGTTAAAATCATTAATAGTTTGTGCGGCGTAAATACTGAATCCGAAGAGCAATAGCAGGTACCGTGTAAATGCAAAAATACTGGTGAGCTTTTTACGAATGTAGCCGTTATATATCATCAGGAAGTTGGTCAGTAGAAAAGTGCTTACACTGTAGTTAATGAAGAAATCATTTTCACGCATATAATATAGCAATACCAGGAAAATGAATTGTGATGAAAAAAATATAAGCGCAAGTCTGCGCAAGCCGGTTTTTGTCCTCAGTACAATCCGTACCCCGCCATCACACACCAGGTAGAATGAGAACAACAGGATACCGATAATTGAAACACCTATCAAGCTGTAAACATTCAGCTCAAAAACATTATTAATATTAAATGATATCCTGGAGTTTATAATAAGTCCGGCCAGCAGGTAGTTAACAAAAACAGAATACAGGAAAGTGAAAAGGATCACTGTTCCCATAATCATGGGTTGCCAGCTGCTATACCTCGAATTAATATATCCTCCCACCCGGGATCCGAAAACCCTGTAAAAAACCCCAACCAGGTAAGTAATCAGAATGGTGCTTATTAGCAGATCTCCGAGCGAATTCAGAATAAATGAGCTGGCATAATAACTCGGACTGAATAACGGTAATTCATAGAGTGATTCAGGGAAAACAAAATAGACACTCAAAAAGCGTGTTATTATAACTGTTGCAAGGGTTACAATACCTGCTTTCATGTCCGACTGAGTGTAACGGTGTGTATACACAAAAACTGCGACAAGAAATAAGAGATACGAAACAATATAAATGAAAGCGATCCAAGCCCCAAACTTATGCTCATGGCTTTGCCGGGAAACAGTGACATAGAATAAAGCTTCGCCGTTGACACCATTTACGGGAAAAGAATTACGGACTTCTTCCGTATGAATGTCAGCATCGTCAGGGAGTTTCAGACAAGGATGATAAGCATTCAGTAAAAAACGGTTTTGAAATGCATATTCATTTTTCAGCTTAAGCATTCCAAGCACTTTTATGTTGCCAGAGCCGGAAACAATACACTCATACCACCCGTTTGCAAAAAACCTGAAACCCGGCCGCAGGCATTCGGCATCAGGAAAAACATGGTTATCGGACCACCAGACTACGGAATCATTTCTAAAAACGAAAACCGACATCCACGGATCCTTCGAACGAAATGGCCATTCGGTATTATCGTGCCCATTTAGCTGCTGGCCTGAGAGCACACGCGTCGCGATCTCATTGACATGTTTCCGGCTGCTTTCCTCCAGGAGTTTTAGTTCATTTCCTGCCTTTTTACTCAGGACCCGGAAATCATGAACACGTTGCTCCAGGATAAACTCAGTGATGTAAGCCGCTCCAAAAAGCAGAATTGACAGCAGGGGTATAAGAAGGCTCCTGGATCTCATAAAAAAATTATCCGGTTACAAATATAATCAGCATGGTTTGCAAGACGGTAGTTCCCAGGGTCAGTTATTCACAAAAATCCACACATTGTAACGCAAACCGGTATTTTAAATTATCTTAGTCAACAACAACAGGTTCATGCCTTCCTGAAATTGACGATCATGATGCCAATCCAGCCTGATACAAACTATTCCGAAAATCCGTATATCGAACTTTTCATAAATCAAAAAAACAAGCATCCTGAAATTTCAAAACGTTCCGCCCGAAGAAGGATCTCGGATTTAACACGCCTGAGCCGGGCATTATTCAGGAACAGAGAAAATTTCCGGAAAGCCCTGTTCCTGGATTTCAATAAGCCATCTGCAGAAACGGATATCACAGAAATTTATCCTGTGATGAAAGAAATCAGGCATGCTAAGGACCAGCTTCGCAACTGGATGCGTCCCCGTAATGCTGAAAACGGATTCGCATTTAAATTCACACGAAATAAAATAATATATACCGGTAAAGGAGTTTGCCTTGTGCTTTCTCCCTGGAACTACCCGGTTTCACTGGCACTTGGTCCAATTGTTTCTGCAATTGCGGCAGGAAATAATGTTATTATCAAGCCATCGGAGTTAACACCTCATACTTCACAGTTATTGCGAAAATTCATTGGTGAGGTTTTCCCTGAAGACGAAATTGCAGTCGTTGAAGGAAGTAGTGATGCTGCCATCGAGCTCCTTAAACTACCATTTGATCATATTTTTTTTACTGGGGGATCCGAAACCGGCAAGAAAGTTATGAAAGCCGCGGCGGAAAATCTTTCCACAGTAACCCTGGAGCTCGGCGGAAAATCTCCTGTGTATGTTCACCACGATTGTAATATTCAGGATGCGATTGATAAAATTACCGCATCCAAGTTGATAAACTGCGGACAAACATGTGTTGCTCCCGATTATATCCTAGTTCATCACGAGGTAAAACAGGAACTGATCACTGCGTTGGAAATGTCGTTCAGGAAGTATTACAATAACACAAACGAAGGTAAAATAGTAAATTATGCCTCCGTTATAAATGAACGTCATTACCAAAGACTTCAAAGACTTTCAAATAGCTCCGACTCGCCTTCACGGGAAACCGGGTTGTTTTTAAAACCGAAACTGATGCCTGATGTAAGCATGCAGGATCCGGTTATGAAAGAAGAAATTTTCGGACCTATCCTTCCTGTAATCGGAGTAATTAATGAAGGAGAAGCCGTGAAGCATATTCATTCATTGCCGGAACCACTTAGCATATATGTTTTTACAAGGGATAGAAAAGTGAAAGAGCTATTTAAAAATTATACCCGTTCAGGAAGTATTTGTTTTAATGATTGTGCATTGCACTTTCTGCATCCGGGATTGCCTTTCGGTGGTGTAGGAAACAGTGGAATGGGAAGGGCACACGGTAAAGCCGGATTTCTTGAATTCAGCAATGAAAGGGTGATTTTTGAACAACGGACCGGGTTTACGATGGCAAAAATGCTTTATCCTCCACACGGCAGGGTTAAGCGTAAATTAATTGACTGGCTTTTGAAATATTTTTAAAATCTGCTGGTTACTATTTCAAAATTCCAGTCAGTTTTTCGATCTCTGTTCTGGCTTGCACCTGTTCATACAATATTCTGTAAACAGCATCACATACCGGGAGATTCACTACATATTTTTTATTCAATTCATAAATACATTTTACAGCATAATATCCTTCGGCAATCATATTCATTTCCATTTGAGCTGACTTTACCGGGTAACCTTTACCTATCATGCTTCCGAACAAACGGTTCCTGCTGAATTGAGAATAGGAAGTTACCAGAAGATCACCCAGGTAAGCTGAATCATTGATATCACGTGTTATTGGAGAAACTGCATCTACAAAGCGTTTTATTTCCTGGATGGCGTTGGCGATTAAAACAGCCTGGAAATTATCACCATATCCCAAACCATGGCAAATACCGCTGGCTACCGCAATAATATTTTTTATTACGGCAGCGTATTCTGTCCCGTAAATATCATCAGACACGGATGTGCGGATATACCTGCATTGCATCAGAGTAGCAAGTCTAACGGCACGGTCTGTATCCTGGCTGGCTATAGTAAGATAGGATAATTTTTCAAGTGCTACTTCTTCGGCATGACAGGGTCCTGTAATTACACCGATATTAGATAATGGAATGGAGAGCTTCCGGTTTAAATAATCGCCAACAATCAACAGATCTTCCGGAACAATACCTTTGATAGCGGAGAATACAGATTTATTACGAAGCATCTCCGGATCGATTGTATCCATAACCTTTTTCAGAAAAGCAGAAGGAACAGCAAGGATTACAATTTCAGAATCTTCAAGTGCTGTGGTTATATCGTGAACCGGCTTTACTTTATCAATATTTATTTCAACATCTGTAAGGTAAGTGGGATTATGATGGTGATTCAGAACGAAATTTACCGATTCGGGGTTCCTTAACCACCACCTGACTTTTACATCATTATTTGAAATTATTTTAACGATGGCTGTAGCCCAGCTCCCTCCGCCGATCACAGCAATTTTCGCCTGTGGATGCATAAAAGCCGACGATTAAAATTTAAAATTAAAAAACTACTTCCGTTGACAGCGTTTCCTCACCCCGTTTGAAACTCACAGTTGCTTTTTCACCTTTTGAAAATTTACCGAGGGCTTTCATATAGCTCATCATATCGCTAACTTTATGCTCACCCATCTGGATAACAATATCGCCAGCTTTCATTCCTGCTTTTTGCGCGGGTTTCCCATCACTGACTCCATCGATACGCATGCCGTTTCCTTCAAAGGCATAATCGGGAACCACTCCCAGTGTAACTTTAAATCTTGGTGCTTCTTCATTTGAAGAATCAGCTGTTTTCGTAAAAGGTAATTTGCCCTGTTGATCCAGTTCTTCTATCAGTCTGAGCATATATGAAATAATATCCTGCTCTCCTTTATAATTAATTTTTGACTCATCATCATCCGGCTTGTGATAATCGGAATGGGTGCCTGAAAAAAAATGCAATACCGGGATATCCTGCAGGTAAAATGAAGTATGATCCGATGGTCCCACTCCCGATTCGGTAGTTTTTGTTCGCAACCCGTTAATAGAAATATCGGCAAATGCTTTATTCCATTCGGGAGAGGTTCCTGCACCGTTAATAATCAATACAGGGTCTTCAGGTTTCAGCCGGCCTACCATATCCATGTTGAGCATGTAATTGATCTTTTCTTTAGCGACTGGCAGATGTTTTATCAGGAAGTTGGAACCAAGGAGACCCATTTCCTCGCCGGAAAAAGCGATGAAAAGATAATTGTTTCCTTTAAATCCGGATTGTTTAAGCAAACGTGCCAGTTCAATCAGTGCAGCCGTTCCACTGGCATTATCATCTGCACCGTTATGAATCGATTTGGTATCTCCCCTGTATAGCGAACCTTCAATTCCGTAACCAAGATGATCATAATGGGCACCGATAACAACCGTGAACGGAGCGTTGTTATCGATATACCCGATTACATTATTCCCGGTTTTTTCATTACGGAGAATTTCTGTTTTACCGTTTACCATAATACTTTTTGAGCCATTCAATAAAACGGCCGCAGCACTATCGGCAAATATTACAGGAAGATTGGTAGGAGTAATGCGATTGGAATACCTGGATGAAGGATCTTCAGTATTCTTATCAGAATTAATAAAAATCACTGCAACAGCTCCTCTGGAAGTTGCGGAATCTATTCGGGTACGGATGTCGGCATACTCTGCCAGTCGCGAGTGTGGATCCATTCCTTCCGGAAAACCATACTCCATTATAAAAACTTTTCCCTGAAGTTCAGTCAGACCTGCATAATCATCCCTCCCTGGGGCGGCAATTCCGTAACCTACTGAAACTACCTGGCCATGAAACTCCATATTTGCAGAGTATCCAAGCGGAAAAAAATCCGTTCCCGCATTAAAACTTTTCTTTCCCACAACGAGCTCGTTGCTCTTACCCATGTAGGACCCTGCATTGAACGGAAAAGGTTGTACGTAACCGTTAGTTCCTTTAGGAATTAAGCCAACAGACCGGAATTTCCCGGTAAGATACATATATGCTTTTTTTTCACCTACAGTGCCCGTTTCGCGACCTTCCATTGCATCGTCGGCAAGTGCCATAATATATTGCCGGAGTAAAACTGTATCCGGTACCAATGTCGGGGTTCCCTTTGGAGTGTCTGTAATGAGGTGTTGCGCATAGACATGGCATGTAAATAAAGACACCATGACCAGTAGGAAAATTGAACGTGAAATATAATTCATAATTTATTTCATTGATGAATGCAAAACTAATCAAATTCGGCAAAGCAAGTCACAATTCAATTGATTTTAGCTGAGTTAGGAAGAAAATTACGCGTGCATTACATTTACTACCAGGTAAAGTACCGGTTCTTTTAAATCAGGCAAACTGAAAATTTGTTGTTTTAAAATCTAATATCTATATTTAGGTCACTATCGATAACCTGGATTTTAAGTCAAAATTCCTTCTGAGGAAATATATTTTTTCAAATTCCCGTATCCACAAGACCAAATTAAAAACACTGATTGTCGATGATGAGACCCATGGCAGGGAGAATCTCAGAATCCTGATACAGCTTCATTGTCCTGAACTGGAAATTACCGGAGAGGCATCAAATGTTGAAGAAGCCGTTGACCTGATTACAAATGATTATCCTGACCTGATCTTCCTGGATATCCTGATGCCTGTGCATAATGGATTTAATCTGTTAGACCATTTCCCGGACCGGAAATTTGTCGTTGTTTTTGTATCGGCTTCTGTAGATTATGGTATTAAAGCTGTTAAAGCCGGGGTTATGGATTATGTTTTAAAACCTATTGATGTTCGTGAATTGCAGATGGCTGTTGCAAAAGTAGTCAGTCATTATTGTGGTCCGCACATTACGGGATTTCAGCCCGACAAAATCACCCGGATAGCACTATCGCACTCCAATGGATTTAACCTGGAAGCGATCGAAAATATTGTTCGCTTACAAGCCGATGATAATTATACGAAAGTCTTTACCGTTTCGGGGAAACAATATCTGATTTCACGACCCTTGAAGGATTTTGAAAGAGCACTCCCATCCGATCATTTTGTAAGAACCCATAAGTCTTTTATCATCAATATCCGTCATCTTAAAAATTTCAGTAATGAAGATGGAGGAGTTGCCATTCTCAATGATGGAATAAAAGTGCCTATTTCCAAGAGAAAAAATTCGACATTCTTTGATGCCTTGAAAAAATTCTCATTGATGCTTCGTTCCTAACCCATTAATTTGAGTTTCTGAAACCATGAAAAGGCGACCGAACAGGTTTTTATTCTCCCTGATTTTCATTTTGCTGTTATTTTCCGAAAATGTTTTATCCCAGATATATCCTTTTAATAATTATTCAGTCCGCCAGGGACTGATAAATTCCAATGTATATGCAATGGCTCAGGATCAGGCTGGTTTTATCTGGCTGGGGACTGAAAACGGGTTAAGTCGCTTTGATGGAATAAATTTTAAAAATTATCCGCTGGATCTGCTGGGAATTAAATCTTACATCTCTTCATTATTGGTTCTAGACAATGGCGAAATAATGTTCGGCAGTGGTAGTGATGGGGTTTTTGTTTTCAATCCTTTAACGGAGAAGGTGAGGTTGTTTTCAAAAACTCCAATTGCGAGAAGTAATCAAATCATTCAATATAATGAAGTGATCATTTCTCTTCATGAAAACAGATGCTTTAATTTCTTTTCAAAAAACTCAGGTAAAATGTTGTTTATGGACAATATTCTCTTAGAAAACTGTACTAACAAAGCATATTCATCTTATCTTACGAAAAGTAATAAATTATTATTAGGAAGGAGTGATGGACTTTATCAATTACAAGGGGACAAACAAATAAAATTAAACATAAAAGGATTAGAAAATGCACCGGTATATTCAATTATTGAAAAAGATCAGGAATTAATTGTTGGGATCGAAGGATCAATTATTAGTATTCAAGATAATAGAGTTAAAGACACACTATATTCTTTTAACAATAAGAAAGCATGTATTCGGAATCTCAGTATAGATAAAAAAAAGAACATTTGGTTTAGTCTCTGGGGTACTCAGAAAATATTTTCACTATATGAAGGGAAAATAACACCAATTTCTGAGATTGCTAATATTATTAATGGTTCTATTACAGGGATTTTTTGTGCTAAAGATAGTTTAATGTACGTAAGCATTTTAGGAAGTGGTTTATATATTTTTAATAATTATCATATAATAAATTATCCTCCTTCAAAAGGTGTTTTAAGCTCTACTATAAATAAAATAACCAAAACCAGAAAAGGGTTAATTATTTTGGGAACTCAACAAGGCTTAGCCTTTCTGAATCCAAATTCAGATAAAATCGAAAATTTTAATTCTAATAATTATAGTACTAAGTATGTTAAGTATTTGTTTACAAATGATAATGATGAAATTTTAGTTGGAATTACAAGTTCGGACCTGGCTTATTCTTTTAAAAATCCTACCCCTGTACATAATGAAAACACTAAGATCATTTATTCACATTGTACAGCAATTTGGGCTGACAAAAATCACACTATTGCTGGAAATTGGGATAACATGCTTATTCAATATCATTCAAAAGATTTTAAATATGTGCGTAAGAAAGAATCTATCATACCCTGCCTATATAATATAAATAGAATTAACTGTTTGTACAACGATCCTTATAGTAATTTTTGGATTGGCAGTCAAAAAGGGTTATGTGTCATCAACAATGAAGGTGAAAAATTTTTTCCATCCGGAAATTTTCAAAATGAAGAAATTAGGCAAATTGAATATTTTGATCAGGATGAGTTGATGATTGTTTCTAATTGTGGTTATTATATTCTAAAAATTTGTCCAAATCCTCAATATGTAAGACTAATCAAAGAGAATGTTATTTTAGGTACAAATTGCGTTTCGCATACGGGTAAAAATGAATTTTTAGTTGGCACTAGTTATGGATTGTACTTCATCAATAACAATGAAAAAAATCTTATGACCATTCAAGATGGTATATTATCTGAAAACATCAATGATATATATTTTGAAATAGAAAGTTCAATGGCTTGGGTAGGTACCGCTGAAGGTTTGATGCAGGTTGATTTGAATTTGCTCCGTAAAGAAACAAACACTCCATTGGAAATTCGTCAGGTCATTTTGATCCGGGAGGGGAAACAACAGCTCCCGGACAATCCCAATATTTTTGAATATGACGCCAATGAATTTTATTTGAAATTTTATGCGTTTCATTATAACAACCCAAGTCGCATCAGATATCAATATAAAACTGACAATGGAAATTGGAATAATGCTACGTCCAATGAAATACAATTTACTTCATTTTCACCAGGAAATCACGCTATCTTAATACGCGCCGGTCTAATTGAAGAAGGATGGGGACCAATTCGTTCTGTAAATTTCAAAATTTTACCCCCATTCTACCAAACCTGGTGGTTTTATCTGATTGAAACTTTAACCGGAGCCACACTGATTGGATTTGGAATTCGGTTCAGGTTGAAACAAATCAGGAAAAAGCAGGAAGAAGAAATACAGATCAAACAAAAGATAGTTGAACTACAACAAAAAGCACTTGCCAGCAACCTCAATCCACATTTTGTTTTTAATTCCCTCAATGCCATTCAACATTTTATAAATTGTAAGAGCGCACCTGAGGCCAACATTTATTTGGCAAAATTTTCAAGACTGATGCGGATGCACCTGAACATGGCCGAAGACGATACAATAATTTTACAATCCGAAATACAACGCCTGGAATTCTATTTAAGCCTGGAACAATTACGATTCGATAAAAAATTGAAATGGGAAATCATCATTGATCCATTATTGAATCCCGCGATCCTTGAAATCCCAAATATGGTAATTCAACCATTTATTGAAAATTCTATCTGGCACGGAATTATGCCGGCCACTTATGCTGGTTATGTAAGTTTAAGAATCACAGCGGGTCCTGATGACAGCATCATAATTGTAATAACAGATAATGGTGTTGGGGTGCATTATAAACGCAAGGCGGGCATTACCAGTCATAATTCGCGAGGCACACGCCTTATTCATGAGCGGCTCCGGCTTTTGGACCCCGCGAATGATAATAGACTCACTTATGAAGAGTTGAATCCTGGAACACGTGTTACTGTTGTGCTTAGCTCAAAAATGTATCGGAAAACCACCGAAGAGGAGCCTGTATTCGGTTAAATAAATACGTTCCCTCAAAAAAAGCACCCGTTACCTAATTTTTTCTTGATTGAAATTGACAAGGTGATTTCATTTGCGCGTGTGTTTATTTAACCGGTGTAGCAGCTTTTCAAACTGGCACCGGTTTTCTTTTTCTACCCCGGTCTTTTGAAGCTTTCCGGGAAATTTCGCGATCCCTCAAAAATTACTGCCTTTACCTCATCAATCATGCGCTTTGGCTCATTCCCTCTTTTTATTCGATAAAAACCATGCTTTCTTTGAGTCATTCTTTTCAACCATGGAGTAAGGGCAGCAAGTTCTCCATACTTTTCGAAAAGCTTTTCAACCGCTCCTGGTAATCCCCCCGGGAGCGGTTTAGCTAATTAAATGAACTTTGGTTTTGAAAACCATCCAAATGACATTGTAAATTAACCGGCAGATTTGCTTTTATTTGCCAGCTGACCGCACGCAGCATCAATGTCTTTACCCCGGCTTCTCCTGATATTGACAACAATATTCCTGCTTTCCAAAAACTCGCTGAAAGCTTTTAATTTGGTTTCGGTCGTCTGCATGAATGATTCACCATCGATGGGATTATATTCAATCAGGTTTACCTTGCAGGGAACATTCTTACAGAACTTTGCAAGTTCGCGGGCATCGGTAAGCGTATCATTAAAACCGTTAAAAACTATATATTCGAATGTAATCCGCGAACCTGTCTTCTCGTGAAAATACTTTAATGCTTCCGACAGTGCTTCCAGCGAATTGGATTCATTAATTGGCATGATACGGCTTCGTTTTTCATCATTAGCGGCGTGTAAGGATAATGCAAGATTAAATTTCACTTGATCGTCGCCAAGCTTTTTAATCATTTTAGCTATCCCTGCTGTAGAAACAGTGATTCTCTTTGATGCCATGCCCAGTCCGTCAGGAGCGGTAATTCGTTCAACAGATTTAAGAACATTCGTGTAATTCAGAAGCGGTTCTCCCATCCCCATATAAACAATATTGGAAAGGGGAATTCCATAATTTTCCACCGATTGTTTGTTAATGATAACTACCTGGTCATAAATTTCAGCAGCATCGAGATTCCTTATACGGTCTAGTTTGCCAGTTGCACAAAACCTACAGGTAAGACTGCATCCAACTTGTGATGATACGCAAGCTGTCATGCGTTCCTCAGTGGGTATTAACACACCTTCTATTACATGGCCATCATGCAGACGGAAGCCACTCTTTATAGTTCTGTCGGTGCTGACCTGTTTTGAATTTAATTCTATTGGGTGAAGGAAAAAGTTCTGCTGTAAAGAATTTCTTAATTCTTTTGACAGCGTTGTCATTTCATCAAAAGTCCGCGCTGACTTTTCCCATAACCATGAATAAATCTGTCGACCCCGGAATGCAGCCTCGCCTAAACGAGTCATATGACCGGTAATTTCATCAAGAGTTAACCGACGTATATCAGGTTTTATTTCCATTCTGGTGCAAAGGTAGCCAATTGATCGAAATATTGCCGCATATAATTGATTTAAAGAACTTTAATCAAGCCAATAGAGACCAACAAAATAATTACCACTTTTGCAGGAATGCGAAGGCTAACAGCTGATTTTATACTCAATTACGAAGGAAATCTGGTTCCTGATCATGAACTGTGGGTTGAGGATGATGGAACTATTACGAGTATTGTTCCTGAAAAAACCTCATCAGCGGAATATTTTCCAGGGATACTTTGCCCGGGCTTTATTAATGCTCATGTTCATCTTGAACTTTCTGGATTCAGGAATAGAATTCAAAAAGGAAAAGGGCTGCATGGATTTATTGATCAACTCGTCAGAGAACGGGAAAAAAATATTTCAAATACTGCTTATTTGATTGAAAATGCAGATAACCTGATGTGGCAAAATGGCATCCAGGGTGCTGGCGATATTTGTAATACGGATTTGACAATCGGTATCAAACAAAAAAGCAAATTAAGATATCACAGCTTTATTGAATTGTTCGAATTTCAACCTGAAAGGATAAAAGATTCATTCACCAAAGGGAAAGAACTATTAAATGACTTAACTGAAGCTTCATATTCTGCATCTCTGGTGCCGCATGCACCTTATTCTGTTCACCCTGAATTATTTCACCTGATTGCCACGAATTCTGATAGCAAGTCTGCACTTTGGTGTATTCATAACCAGGAATCTGCTTCTGAAAATAAATTGTTTCAAGACGGGACCGGAGCATTGCATCAACTGTTTGAGAAAATGAAAATTTCTACTTCCTGGCTCAATCAAACCGGTAAATCCTCACTTTTCACTACAGTTGATTTTCTTCCGAAAAAAAATAATATAATGTTGGTCCATAATACATACACTTCAGATGCCGATATTGAATTATTAAAATCCAAAGATCACTTTAACCGAACCTGGTTCTGTCTTTGTACAAATGCAAATCTATTTATTGAAAACCGATTGCCGGCAATTGACATGTTTCGACGGAATAAATGTCGCATTATAATTGGAACCGACAGCCTGGCGTCAAATGATGAGCTTAGTATACTGGAAGAATTAAAAACCATACAAAATCATTTCCCTTCCATTTCCACGGAAGAATTACTTACCTGGGCAACTTCAAGCGGAGCCGATTACTTTTGCTGGAATGATCTTGGCAGATTCGTGCCGGGAAGTAATCCGGGAATTATTAATATTTCAGTTTCCAGCGATATGATGATTAGTGCTTCATCTAAGGCGTTCAGAATTTACTGATAAATAATTAGTGCTTGCAAAGACTTTTATCAGTATGTACGAGCCTGAAATAAAACCATTTTCTCAATATCGGATTTATGCGTAAATCTATATCCGAATGGATGATTTTTCCGGCTGATTTTTCAAAATATCCTTCCCTGCCATTGATTTCATACTCAACGAAAATATTATCCGGTGCCGTATCCAGTATTTTCACAAACTCAAATTTTACCATAAGTACATTTTTACCATGGTATAAATCCAGGTTTTTAAGTCGTTCGTAATTGGTATTTTTTATCGAAACAAGTTCCTTCTGATAATTAAAAATTTGCCAGCTCACCGGAATGAACTGATGATTTGAAATATTTCCTTCGGTTCGCAAGTTGCTGAACATGGAAAAACAGGCTTCTGTTTTTAGTCCCAGGTAAGGTGAAATTCCATTGAGGAATATCAAAAATGGAATGATCCAGGCAATTCCTGTAACATATTTTCCGCCAATTGAAAAATAGGTATCAGCGTAATTACCCGAAATAGCTTGTAAAAATAATACCATGTACACAACAGCATAAAGGTACCAGATTAACAAAGTTGCGAGAACATATATAGTATATGAAAACATGATATATACTGCCAGGGTCAGCCCGACAGAAATCACGATTAAAGTTTTAATCATAATTACATGGTAATTCCATTTTTCATAAAAAAAGTTTACCGTAGTATCATTCCAGAAGAAAATGAAAATAGTAAATAACATCGCCGAAAAGCTGAAAATACCATTGTGTCCATGTAGACTAAGTAGCAAATGGAATAAAATGCCAAAAACAAGACCCGCATTTCTCCATTTACGGATTATAAGCATTATTGGAATAACCAGTTCGGCGACAATTGTGAGCCAGATTGAAAAGAATTTAAAAAATAATTCATGATTATAATAAAAATCTCTCAATAAAGAGACCCGGAATATTCCGGAACGTTGAAATATTTCTTCAAATAATACGGCACCACAGCTTGAATAAGGATCATAAAAATCATAATTCAGTTTATGAAGCACAACAAAAAAATACAGGAAAATTAACGACCATCGTGTTGCGGTAAGGGACTTTCCGAAAAAATAAGAATGAAGTCCCTCTCTCTGGTTGAAATTAAATGTTCCTGACAAGAGTACAAATGCAAACATAACATTCAGAAACCATTCAAAAAAAATATGGTTGGGCGTATTTGGAATCTGCAACCATACAAGTAATACAGATCCGGCAAGTCCACAATAAAAAAACCGGTTACCGGAGGGAATGAGAAGGTGTAGCAGGCATGAAACCAGTGTTATGAAATATGCAATTGGGACGTTAGCACTCCAATAAGAAAATGAAGCCAGGTGAAAAAGTGTGCTAATACACCAAATCCTGTTGAAAACAAAAAAACGCCTGTCTTCCTGGTTAACAGCTATCACGTTCAATCAATAAATCTGTTTTTCCATTTCGGATCCGGCACCCAACAAACTTCCTGTTTGCCGAATATACGATAACGGTTGGCTGCCACCATGTCGTACACCCAGTTTCGAATGAATAAAGGTATAATTCCAGATGCTACAAATGAAGACCACGGGAACTTAAGATACCTGGATATTTTCAGCACCGCTTCGCTTTTTTCATATGCCTTATCGTTTTCAATAAATACGATGCTTTCAAGTCCATTCCGGGTGATCTTATGCTTTTTTATGATGGATTCGCCGATGGGACTTTGCAGCGAGGCAAAACGAATTACTGGAGATTTTTCATACTTAAGAACAAACTGTACAAAACCACTGCACAGGTTGCATATTCCATCAAATAAAAGGATACTATCGGCTGGGTCAGGCTGATGTTGCATAAAAAATAAATTCAGAGTTTCTTCGCTGGTAACTCTTTACCAGTCATTTGATTTAGTAACTGGTGTTGCAGCAATTTTCTTTTTGAAATCTGCGATAATACTCTTTAATGTTTCATCCGATTGTTTAAGATAGGAAAGATAAACAGGATTGAAGGAATCCGCAGTGGTATCTTTCCATCTTTCAGCAGGATAATATGATACCTGTTGCCAGTTGATTTTTGTAATTTCATATTTATATCTTCCATCTTTAAATAAAAAAGTAAGGCTATACATTACATCGCCAGCCTGGGTAACCGTGCCTTTCTTGTCGGGTTCATTGCTGATCCTGAATCTGGCTTTTATGAAGATTTTTCCTGTATTTAAATCCTTTTCACGGATAACATCCGCCGGGTTTTTATAATAAGTATTCGCCCAAGTCAGAGCACGGTTGAATAAGTCATTTTTTTTAATATCATTAACTGGTACAACTTCAGTGTAAGTAAAAAGTCCGGTAAGTGAATCAACCGGTAATACCGGAATGACCACAGGTTCTTTTTGCTTTTGTGCAAAAATTGGGTTGTAAAACGTACTACTGAGTATGATCCCCAGGATAATTTTTTTCATGACAGGAAATTTAAAGTTTGCTAATTTACTGATTAAAAAAAAGCGAGGCTTACGCTTTAACTTTTATTTTAAGCCGGGTACCTGGTTTGAGACTTTTGGAGTTATAAATCTTATTCACCCGTTTCAGGTCATCCACAGAAGTACCGTTGTACCGTTGCGCAATACTCCACAAGGTATCTCCCGGTTGTACGACGTGATAAACATATTGTCGTGGTGCAGATGTGTCCGGTTTTGGAGTTTGCGACTTGGGTTTCGCGGGTTTTTTTGCGATCGGTTTGGCGGATTCCTTCGGAGAATTTGAAGAAATAACTGCAGCGGAATCATTGCCAGGCATTGAATCCGATCCAGAGACTGTTTCATTCCCGTTTAATGCAATTGCTTCGGAAGTGCTATCATTTTCTGGTGCTGCTTCATCTTCATTATCCAGAACATCGGGCATTTTAACAGCCACTTTCTTGGGTACATTTACGTATACAAGTAACTTTTGTCCTTTCAGGATTTTGTTCGAGTGAAGCTTGTTCCACTTCTTAAGCTGCTGGTAAGTGGAGCCATACTTTTGTGCAATCGATGACAATGTTTCTCCACTTCTTACGGTGTGTGATTTGCGCTGTTTAACCCAAACTGTTTTATAGGAAACTGTACTGTCATCAACAGCTGCAATTTCATCACCCACCGGGTCATGAACAAGGCTCTTTTTTGCAAGTGGACCGCCTGTTGAAGGAATCATTGCACCACATCCGATCTTCTCGTAATAATCATTCATCATAGAACTGACTATTTCATTGCGCAGGTATGGGCCATTAACACCAAGTACGATACTGATCAGTCGGTATCCCTCTTTTTTCGAAGAAGCTGCCAGGCAATACCGTGCTCTTTTAGTGTAACCGGTTTTAAGTCCATCAACATCATTTTCATAATCGATTACAAGGTGGTTATGATTTCTGAAAATGCTCGTACGTTTATCATTTGAAACTTCAGCATAACCTATAGCTGTTATTTTCAATAATTCTTCATGCTTGATCATTTCCAGGGAAAGCAATAATAAGTCATGAGGTGATGCGCTATTATCCACTTCCTTTACAACTCCCGGAAGCCCGGATGGATTGGAATAAAAAGTGTTTTTCATTCCCAATTCAACAGCTCTTTCATTCATTCGTTTTACAAAAGCCGTTTGGTCTCCTGCAAGATATTTCGCAATATCAGAACAAGCCAGGTTATTAGAAGGAATCATTGCAAGCTGTACTAACGATTCCAGCGTATATGTTTCAGTTGTTCTGTAAACAGATCTGCTCCTGCGGCTTTTGCGATACAATCTTTCCACTTTCACTTCGTCCGACCAGTCAACCTTTCCGGCAATTATATCTTCAACTGTGAGCAAGGCAACCATCATCTTGGTAAGTGACGCAATGGGATATGCGTAATACATATCCTTTTCCCAGATTATGGCACCTCTTTCTGCATCATATAACAAACCGGCCCTGATTTCATTTTCACGAATCACAAGACCGGTTAAAGTATCAAAAGTGAAATTCGGTACCGGCGTACTATTGACGAAAACTGTCGGAAAAGTTTCTCCTGCAGTATCTGTTGCAGTTACCGGCACTTCAATAGACTGGGCCGTTAAGCCCCCGGTTACAAATGCAAGGAGCATCGCAACCAGGATCATTTTTTTATTTAACCTGAAGTCTTTTTTCATCACAGTTCCACCATTAATGCAAGTTTACTAAAAGATAGCCTCTTTAATAATATTGATCACCAGTGGTTTACTAACATCCAAATGTTAAGATCAGGCAACAGATAATTTCATACGGTTGCAGCTCGAAAACGTTACCTATAATACAAAAGTACGGCAGATTAAAAATA
>JANWID010000262.1 GCA_025450095.1 Bacteroidia bacterium
ATCATTCTGTAATTACACTCAAAGGCGCTGTTTTCAGCGAACGACAGCAGTATCATGATGATTGGTATCAACATCATAAGTTTTATAATGTCAAAAATTATTTTGGTGATGCCGAATGGCGATATATAGCAGGAGAGAAAGTGGTTACAAGCATTGGAGCCCGTTACAATGAAGCTGTCGCCGATTTTAAGGAATACTATGGTTCAAGGATACGATCAATGGCATCAGTTTACGGTAGCATACGCTACCAATTCTGCCGGGGATGGAATACCGGTCTGAACTTACGCCAGGAATTCTCCAACTTTACGAATCCTCCATTATCACCTTTTGTTACCCTGGATGGAAATCTCTACAATGAAAAGTTATTCCTTTCGGTACAGGCAGGGCGTCATTTTAGTGTCCCATCGATGAATGACCTGTACTGGGTACCCGGAGGAAATCCTGATTTGAAACCCGAATATGGCTGGACAGAAACAGTAAGCCTGGTGTTGAAAAATGATGATAAGCTGCCGGAAGTTACTGCAACAATTTTCAATTCGGATATCGATAACTGGATAAAATGGCAACCGGCAGCGACAGGACAGTATGCTGCTGAAAACCTGGAAGAGGTGCATGCATGGGGTATGGAAATTTTATCGGGATATAATTTCTTCATAAAACAATTCCAGGGCAAAGTGAACTGTAGCTATGCTTATACACGTTCTGGTTTGTCGGATAATCATGGTGGAGAATCAGAAGCCACGAAAAACAAACAGCTTGTTTATGTTCCCGAACATGTTCTTAATTTAAACATTTCATTACAATACAGGACATGGGCTCTTCACTTCACAAATTCATATATAGGAAAGCGTTATACAACCACAGATAATAAACATTTTTTGGAGGCGTATAACCTGGCCGGGTTGACAGCAGAAAAAAAATTTCCCGGCTTCCTGTTACCATTTGAGATTTATTTCAGAATTTCAAACCTCTATGACACGGAATACCAGGTTATGGCCTGGCAACCGACTCCGGGCCGCTGGTTCAGCGCCGGAATCAATACCAGTTTCAGTTTCCCTTCAAAACACCGAAAAAAAAACATATAACATGAAAAAACCACTTTCAAATCAATTCTTCATCCTGGCAACATTAGTTACCGGGTTATGCTTCACATCGTGCGAAGATGATGGCGATGATCCACCTGATAGTATTGCACCGCTCCCATCAACGGGGGTTTATATAGTTAATGAAGGTGCTTTCAACCAGGGTAACAGTAGTATTTCATTTCTGAATTTCGAGGATTCAACTCTTACCAATAACATTTATGAAAGCGTTAATGGTGTTCCGCTTGGTGATCTCGCACAGTCGATGACCATTCACCAGGGGAAAGGTTATATACTTGTAAATAATTCCCAGAAAATCGAAGTCGTGAATATAGCTGACTTCACCTCCGTCCAGACAATCACCGGTTTATCAGGACCACGGCACATGATGCCCAGTGGAACTAAAGCTTATGTGTGCGATTGGTTTTCAAATGAAGTTGCCGTATTGGATCTGACCAGCGGATCTATTATAAAACACATTCCCACAGGTAATGGTCCCGAACAGTCCGCGATTTCGGGAACTAAACTTTTTGTTGCCAACGTGGGCGGGTTTGGTATGGACAGTACAGTTACTGTTATTGATATGTTTGGCGATACGGTGCTGACAACGTTACAGGTTGGAATTAATCCGAATAGTATTGTTTCTGATAAATATGGTAAGATCTGGGTTTTGTGCGGCGGTTCCACAGGTCCTGATTTTATTGGCGGGACAGGTGATGACATTGCCGGATCGTTATGGTGTATTAATCCGAATTCTTACGTAATTGAGGAGCAGTACGTGATGAACCCGTCAGATCACCCTCTGAAATTGCAGGTCTATGCGACAAGAACAATGCTTGCATATTTGTTCGGTACCGATGGATATTCCGGCCAGGTAGTGAAAATGTCAATTACAGCAAACGGCCCGAATAACACGCCGATTATAAATAAAACTTTTTACGGACTGGCTATTGATGAAACTAACCAGTATATCTATGGTGGTTACAGTGCAGGATTCACACAAAACGGAACTATGTTCAGATATACCCAGAGCGGTATATTATTAGATTCCATGGAAGTGGGTATTGCTCCTAACGGTTTTGTTTTTACGGACTGACATTAGTTGTAGCAAATGACAAAAAAACCGCAATTTTATGATTGCGGTTTTTTTTGTGTTGTATCCATGTGATTTCACATCGTAAAATAATTTGCAAACCATGCATAATTCCATTTAGCCTGTAGTATTATTTGCAATAATTAACAAAATAATTTCCCCCTTCTATTAATTCCCGCATTTTTAATCGCCACTGAAAAAATTTAGAATTCATTTTTCATAATTGCCGGTTGGTCAGTTTACGATCCAATTAATATTTTTCGCACAGCCGCACACCGGAAGTATACTTTTACTATGTCCGATAACAGGAATAAAACCACATCAATACTTCCACATGCTAACCCTGAAACAATCCGTTCCGGTAAACAGGATACTCCCGGCGAAAATAAAATTCAAAAGTAATACCGATGATGAAATGCTCCTTTCTGTTTTTCGCAAACGCACTGCAGTGTATTTCACCACCAGGAAATTATCGCGTAAAGCAAACCTCGAAACAAGGATAAAAACACTTTTCCTGTTGTCTTTGTTCAGCGGGTCCTACCTGTTTCTGCTGCTTGGAGGATTTTCAGGTTTTGTTACTTTTCTCCTGGCAACAGTGTGTGGCCTCACACTCATTTTAATTGTTTACAATATTTCGCACGATGCTTCACACAATGCATTATTCGAATCCAAAAGCATTAATAAATTGCTGGCGTTAACCTTTAACCTTGCGGGAGGAAGCGCTTACATGTGGCATATTACGCATGATGAGATACATCATACATACGCGAACGTCATCGGAATCGATGCTGACCTGGACCAGGCAATGCCTTTCTTACGTATCAATGATACAGATCCGCTCCGTTGGTTTCACCGGTATCAGTCAGCTTATGTCTGGGTCATCTATTCTGTTTATTCATTATACCTGGTTTTTATAAAAGATTTTGAAGATTACCGGATCATTCCCCGGAAGGGAAGTCCGTTAATGAATAAAAAACACAGCATGAATCAGAATGGTTTATTGCTGCTTTCAAAAGTAATTTACCTGACTTATTCAATTGTTCTGCCGCTATACATTCTTCCGTTTCACTGGACAGAAATTATCGCAGGGTATATTGGTGTTACAATGATCATGAGCATTCCGCTTGTGTTGGTGCAGGCTCCATTGCATGTAAACCGGGAAGCAGCGTTTATCATCCCTGAAACAAATGGAATGATTGGTAAGAGTTGGTTGACAAATACCCTCGACAATACAACAGATTACGGATCGCAAAACCGGTTATTGAATTTTTTATTCGGGGGCATTAACGCTCATGTGGTACATCATCTTTGTCCTGGTGTATGTCATGTGCATTACCCGGCACTTTCCGGAATCCTCAAAAAGACTTTGAAAGAATTCGGAAGGAGTCACAGAGATCTTACTATGTGGAAAGCCATCAGGTCACACTTACTACACCTGAATGACTTGTCGAAACCAACAGAAATTAAAAACAAGCGTCAATGATCTCCATACAAAAAGAAAAATCCATATCAGGACTGGTAGAGGATTATTACAAGCTCAAAGACCACAAACTAATGAGTAAAAGATCACTTTGTGATCGGGTAGTTTTTGCCGACGTAATTTATAATGAAATGATGCGTAACGATATTTACATGTATCGCAGAAATCCGGAAACTCAACCGCCAGTTTTACCTTTTTCTGATTCTTCATCTCATTCAACTTCAAAGATGATCAACCTTGCCTCCAATGATTACTTATGGTACAGGCACCGTCATGCTTTAATTTATGAAAGTGTAAGAGCAACTGAAATGTATGGTACCGGATCGGGAAGCGTACCCATGTTTGCGGGAACTACAAAATTACACCGCCAGTTGGAAGACAGGCTTGCATCCTTTACAGGATTTCAATCCGCAATAACCTACAACTCCGGGTACGCTGCCAATACAGGGGTGCTTACTGCATTGCTTGGCAGCTCGGACATGGCCATACTTGATATGCATGTACATGCCAGCATAATTGATGGATGTGTTAACACAAACAAAACTTTCTTCATTCATAATGATATTGATTCCTTGCGTTGCGCATTGAAAAAAACAGAAAGTTATAAGAATCGCGTCGTGGTGGTTGACGGTGTTTACTCCATGGACGGTGATATTGCAGACCTTCCGTCTATATCCCGAGTTGCAAGAGAAGAAGGAGCCTGGGTTATGGTTGATGACTCGCATGCATTGGGTGTTATCGGCATGAACGGTCGTGGAACCCAGAGTTATTTCGAAACGAATAATCTTGCCGATATAGTTACAGGTTCGCTTGGTAAAGCAATGGGTGGCGCGGGAGGTTTTGTGGCCGGTTCGCGACAGCTGATTCATTTGCTGGAGCTGACAAGCCGCACATTTGTTTTCTCAACTTCAATTGCACCTGCAGCAGTTGCGGCGATATTGAAATCAATTGATCTGCTGGAAGCAGGTGATAAAACATTGAAGTTGTTACAGAATAATATAGCTTTTTTTCACAAGTCACTAAAGCCATATATTTCTTCAAGTCACAAAGGGAATACCGGTGTTATTCCATTGATAATAACGGATCCTTTTGTATTGCTTGACGCCTGCAGGAAACTATACGATGAGGGAATTATGGTTTCACCGGTTTTTTATCCTGTTGTTCCAAAGAAAAAGTCAAGACTCAGGATATCAGTTAATGCCGGATTATCAGAAGAACAATCTGCATTCGCTACAGAGAAAATAATTTCGGCGATTCAACCGGTAATTGAAATACAAGAATAAATGAAAACAACTGTAAGAATTGAAGCTGTTAATTCAAACGCATCCAGGAACCAGTTTATCAGGTTACCATGGAAGCTTTATCGTAATGATCCCAATTGGGTACCTCCGTTATTGTTACAGATCAAACGCCAATTGAATGAGAGATCCAACCCGTTCTTCAACAACGGTGAAGTTCAATTGCTGCTCGCATTCAGGGGAAATGATTGTGTAGGTCGGATTGCTGCTATTATTAATAACAGGCACAACCAGCATTACAACGAACGCTGTGGATTTTTCGGTTTCTATGAATGCAACAATGATACAGAAGCAAGTCAGTTGCTCTTCCGGGAAGCAGAAAAATGGTTATATGATAAAGGTATGGCACTGGTACGTGGACCCGTTAACCTGGCAACTTATGCTGAATGTGGTTTGCTGGTAGAAGGTTATAACGGCATGCCCTCACTCCAGATGCCATACAATCTGAAATTCTATGAAGCTCTTATGACTTCGAGCGGATATATGCCCGAAACCGATTTGTTAGCATATGAAATAGCCATAGAATCAATGACCGGGAACAATCCTTTAATGGGAAAACTGGATCGTGTCAGCAGCCTCGCGTTCCGACGAAACGGAATTACATTCCGGAAATTCAACAAAAATAATTATGAAGCCGAAATTGAACGCATTCGAGAACTGTTTAACGATTACATGTCGGATAACTGGGGATTTGTTCCACTGACCCGTTCTGAATTCCGGTTTTTATCTGATGAAATGAAACCGTTGCTGGAACCAGAATTGGCGTTGTTTGCAGAACACAATAATCAGCCAGTAGGATTTGCAATCGCATTGCCAAACATCAACCAGGTACTTCGCAGGTTAAACGGTAAGCTGTTTCCAACCGGAATATTAAAATATTTCTATTATAAAAGATACATCAACGAAGCCCGCGTTGTTTTGCTGGGAGTAAGCAAATCATTCCGGAAAAAAGGTCTTGAAGCCTGGTTCTACCGGCAGCTGGTATTGCAGGCACAAAAAAGAGGAATTCAAAATGCTGAGTTGTCATGGATTTCAGAGCACAATAAACTCATGGTACATGCAGTGGAAAATATTGGTGCACGGCTTTATCGTCGTTACCGGATATTTCAAAAAAACCTTAATGCAGAATGCAACGCAAATTAATAATGATAACCGGCGCTTCCTCTGGTTTAGGACGATATGTTGCCGGAGAACTTGCACGTATGGGTTTGCAACTGATCCTTGTTTGCAGGAATTACGAGCAGGAAAACCAACTGAGAAGTTCAATTCCGGGAGAGGGTCATATTTTCTGTATTGCTGATTTGTCATTAATGACAAGCGTAACCGATTGTGTGCAGCATCTTGCTAAGTACGGTGTCAAACCGGATGTGCTTATAAATAACGCCGGAATATTCCTTACTGAAAGAAAGCTGACAGCTGAAGGGAATGAAATGCAATTTGCCGTGAATTACCTTGCACCTTTTGTTCTGACCAATGAAATGTTGAGAAATGGCTTGCTGACAACCGGATCACGGATAATAAATATTTCCTCCATATCACATTATTTTGGAAGAATAAGGTTTGATGATCTGACCTTCCGTAAAAATTATGATGGACTCAGAGCCTACGAACAATCAAAACTCGCCATTGTACTTTTTACGTATGAGCTATCACGCCGTTTGAAGTCGTCAGGCGTAACTGTAAATGTACTCAGCCCAGGAAGAGTCAATACTGCTATTGGCGACAAGCACGCAACGGGAATATACCGTAAACTTTGGCTTTTAAATAAACCAATATTACGGCCGGTTTCGAAAGGCGCTGCAACCTATCTCTATCTTACACTTGATCCCGGTGCATCACAATTCACTGGAAAATATTTTTACCGGCGCAGGCCGGTATGGTCTTCACCCTCATCCTATAATAAGTCGCTTGCGGTAAAGCTGTGGAATAAAACAAAAGATCTTACCTCACAATACCTGAACAAAAAAATGATCCATGAATTTAGCTAATCAACTTCCCGTAATCACATTAACAACCAAGCTTTATCAAAATGGAAAGTTTTCTTTCTCAAGAATGCACGTTCTACTAATATACTATTTTAAGCTTGGTACTTCAGTCTTCTTTTCACTCATACTCGAATTGTTATATGGAAGGAAAATCCGCAGGACTGCATTATCTCAACCACCGGTTTTTATACTGGGACATTTCAGAAGCGGGACAACTTATCTTCACAAGCTTATGGTTGCTGGTAACGGTCTGGGATATATCAGCAATTATGATATACTGTGTCCGAATCTCAGCATGCTCCTGGGAAATCGTTTCGGGAAACTGCTCCAGCGGGTTTTGGAATTCTTAAAGATCAAAAACTACCACTTTAACAACAGCATCCACCAGCTCTTTGATCCGGGAGAGGAAGACATGTATCTTATCAGTAGTGGTTCCGATGTTGCAGCGTACTGGGGATTCATTTTTCCGAATAACCAGGAAAATCTTTTTATTACAGATCATGTTAATGATGCAAAGCTTTCCAGATGGAAATGGAAATATCTATTTGCGTTGAAGTATGCTACACTCCGGAATAATGGTAAACGTCTCGTTCTGAAAAATCCCCCTAACACCGGCAGGATTCCGTTATTACTGGAAATGTTTCCTGATGCCAAATTTATATACATACACAGGAATCCTTTTGATCTTTATTATTCGATGAACAATTTATGGACAAAAGTAATATCCAGGTACTATTCGTTACAGGATACAAGTCCTGCCGAGATTGAAAATTTCATCTACAATTATTACTCACGGTTAACCGCAAGTTATGAGCGCGACAAAGGGTTGATTCCTTCAGGGAACCTGGTTGAAGTTTCATTCAATAATCTGGAATGTGAGCCTTTCGAAACTGTTCGTGACATTTTCACTAAATTGAATTTACCTGTTTTCGAAAAGATTGAGCCCGCTCTCCGGGAAAAAATACAAAAAGAAACAGCCTATAAAAAGTTCACCTATACATATGATGAAAAAGTGTTAGACCGAACTGAAAAGACTTGGTATAATGAAATTTTGAAGTACAGTTACCTGCGACCCACATCGTCATCAGTATAAATATATCGTCTAACATGATTTTTAACTATTTAATAATATTCATCATTTTATTGACTCTGTATTATATTATCCCGGCCGGGTTGATGTATTACCTGGTTTTCAAAAGAAACCGTATGAAATGGGAGCACCTTAGGGTCCAGAAAAAAATTCCTGGACCGGATTCCGTCAGACGTGAACTTACCTGGTCAGTTATTTCAATCGCAATTTTTGCATTGTATACAACGGTGCTTCTACACTTCATCAACCAGGGATATACGAAGATGTATTATAATATTTCGGAATATGGTTTCGCCTGGCTTATTCTTTCTCCAGTGGTAGCGTTATTTATACATGACACTTTTTATTATTTCATGCACAGATTAATGCACTGGAAGAAAATTTTCAGGTATGTTCACCTGCTTCACCACCGATCTGTTTCACCTACTCCATTCGCCATATACGCTTTCCAACCATTGGAAACAATTGTACAATTCGCAATTTACCCGATATTGCTGTTTACACTGCCTTTCCATCCTTATTCGCTTGTCGCATTCCTTTTTTATGATCTGGCAGTGAATACAGCTGGTCACTCCGGTATTGAATTTCTTCCTTCACGATTTTTACGGAGCTGGTATTTCAGGTGGCAGAACGCAGTAACTCATCACGATATGCATCATTCTAAAACGAATTGCAATTTTGGCTTGTATTTCAACATCTGGGATCGCTTATTGGGCACGCTTCATCCTGATTATGCAAGAAAGTCAGAAAATAAAAACTGACATTCCGGCTAACCATACTGACTTTCTCATTTTATTGAATAATTTTGAGGTATTCTTGCAGTATTTGAATTCAATAGTGTATTTTTTTATCAATAAAAATGTGCCCGACTAATACAAAAAGTATCTTGTAACAGTTTAGCAACAGAAGTAATGAAAGCGGTAATTATAGAAGACGATCCATTTCATCTGGAGATTTTACGTGATATTTTAACCGATGAGCTACCTCAAATAACCATAATCGGTCAAAGCAATCTGTGCTCAGAAGGTATTCACCTGATCCGTACGGTTAAACCCGAATTGGTTTTCCTTGATATTGATCTTCCCGATAAATCAGGTTTTGAAATGCTGGAAGAGCTTTCAAACGAATCATTTGATGTAATCTTTGTTACCGCTCATGAAAAGTATGCATTGAAGGCACACCAGTTTGATTCGGTTGGATACCTGATAAAGCCGATTGACAAAATTGAATTAAAGAAAGCAGTAGATAAACTGACATCCCGGCCGCATTCTCGCATGCAAGGCAATGATTTCACATCACTACTGCAATCTTTCCGTAATACTTTTGAAATCCCTCGGAAAATTGCTATCCAGTCAATTAAAGAAATTCAGTATGTCAATATTGCTGAAATCATCCGCCTGGAGGCTGATGGAAATTATAGCATGCTTTATATGAAAGACGGACTCAAAATTTTATCCAGTCGACAGATCGGAGAATTTGAATCGCGGTTACGACTTTTCGGATTTTTCAGGCTTCACGACAAGCACCTTGTAAATTTAAAATACGTATCATCATTTCTAAAAGGTGAGGGCGGTACGGCGATTCTTGAAGACAATACCCAATTGCCGGTTGCCCGCAGGAGAAAGGAAGAATTTTTAAAACTATTGGATAACCTTTTTACATAACGGATTCCGCATATACCCTCACATTTGTAAACGTTGGTTTTAATCCACCTAAGCGGACGTAAACCTTGACTAAGCGAGTTTTAGTGGTTCTCTAATTTCGAAAGGTCATTCAAACCGGTTATTGTACCCCGGTTATGATATTATCGGTACTGATAGTATTGCTTACATGACCGGCACGGTCCTTCATGTACAAATCGTAATAAATGGTATCGTTAGCCTGAAAAATATTGTAATCAATAGAGATCTCTATTTCACCTTTTAACGATTCATTATTTCCGCGGGGTACCATAAAGGGAATACGGTAATTGAAAACACCATACGGATCATCATACTTCACAAATACACCGTTGCGGAGTTCAAACAATGTAACAAATACATCGCGGTTAACAGTATCGATTTTAGGAGTACCAACGTCGCCATCACCATCCGTAAAAGCAAAGGTCAGTACCAGTGAATCCTTACCGGAGGAATTGGGAAGCTTTTCCAGGCTTACAAAAGAAATATCCGGAGTAACCGGATACGTATCTTCTTTGGTACAGCTCACAGTGAGAAACAGGGCTATGGCCGGAAAAGCGACGAATGCCAAAATAGATTTTCGGGTCATTATGTAAAGGTAACGATTTTCGAAGGGTTAGAGTATCTTCGTATTGTAATAACCGATTCTTATGGCTTTAGTTTTACCGGTCAGGGGTATTCACCCGGTTTTTGGAAACAATTGTTTTCTTGCTGAAAATGCGACAATTACAGGTGAAGTTATCATGGGAGATGAATGTTCCGTTTGGTTCGGAGCGGTCATTCGCGGAGACGTAAATTCCGTGACTATTGGAAACCGGGTCAACATACAGGACCTGGCTGTGATACATTGTACCTATCAAAAAGCTAAGACGGTTATCGGAAATAATGTTTCCATCGGACATTCCGCAATTGTGCATGGTTGTACACTTCATGATAATGTACTTATCGGGATGCGTGCAGTGGTTATGGATCATGCGGTGATTGGGGAGAACTCAATGATTGCCGCCGGTGCTGTGGTGCTTGAAAATACCATCGTAGAACCCGGTAGCATTTGGGCAGGAGTTCCTGCGAAAAAAGTAAAACAAATGACACCCGAACATTTCCGGGATTTGAATGAACGCATTGCAAAAAATTACCTGATGTACGCAGGCTGGTACCAGGATAAAAAATGAAAATCCATGAGAGTGCTCTTGTTATGCATTCTTCTGTCAGGCTTCACTTTTTTTACACAAAATTCCTATGCCCAGGCATCATGGGATACTGCCTATTATGATGATTACACCGCACAGCTGACAACACGGTTTTATTTTTCACAGAAATACGTAAGCCTGCTTTTAGACAATGATAATGATGACCTTGATCTAACCTACAGACCCAATACTACTTTTAACATGGGTATTGGAGCAAGTTATGACTGGTTCACATTAAATCTCGCTTACGGATTTGGTTTTCTGAACCAGGATGAGGATCGTGGTGAAACGGATTACCTCGATTTACAAGCACATTTTTACGGACAAAAAGTTAACCTGGATCTCTTCGGTGAATTTTATAATGGATTTTACCTTACACCTGAAGGAAAGGCTTCCACCGACGGATCATTTTACCTGCGACCCGATTTGAAAGTGACAGAGCTTGGTGTAGCGGCTCAGTATATTTTCAACGATAAAAAAGTTTCTTTCCGTGCAGCAGCACTCCAAAATCAACGACAGAAAAAATCGGCAGGAAGTTTACTGGTGGGCGCTGAATTTTATTTTGGACTTGTTCGTGCCGACAGTTCTGTATATCCTTCCTTGATTGCTATGGACTCCCTGAATCATAACCAGGCAGATTATTTTGAATTCGGGCCTAATGTCGGTTATATGTACACGTTTGTTTTCTTTAAAAACTTTTTTATTACAGCTTCCATTGCAGCAAATCTCGATTATGGAGTTACCAATTATTATAACAACAATGGTTCATTTTCAGAGAAAGGATTAAGTCCTAACGCAATGTTCCGTGCCTTTGCCGGTTGGAACACACCTAAAAATGCGGTGAGCCTGGTGTTTACCAATAACAATGTATCATTAACTTCTCCTGAAAATACACAGGTGGGAATTAATACCGGAAATTTCCGTATCAATTATGTGCGGCGATTTATTCCGGGACCAAAAACAGAGAAGCTATTGAAGCCGATTAAAATTTTTAAATAGTCATGGTTCGGCTCCGCTCACTATGATCTGTAGCCTTCACTTAATAAAATCGTTATTGAATTTCAGAGAATCTGGTGATTTTCAAAAATCAAAGTTCACGCCTTCCATAAATTTTTATGCTCGAGCTTAAGTTTGCCTTTAAAAAATATTTTGGTGCTTTTTTCGAATGAAGTTGTGAAATCGGAAATGTAAAAACGGTGGCGTTTTGTTTTCTTGTTACCAACAGGATTTGAAAGTTTATTTTCATCAAGCAAATTCTTCACATACTGCGCAACAATAAGTGCTGAATCAACAATAGTGATATCCTTTTTGTAATATTCCGCAATTTCAGGTTTTATTAATGGATAATGGGTGCAAGCCAGGATCAGTGCGTCAACCTTTTTGATTTTTGGTCGCGACAAGTAACTATTGATTATGGTACGACTGATCTTATTATTAAAAAATCCTTCTTCAATCATTGGCGCCAGCAGCGGTGTGGCAAGTGATGACACCTTAAGTGTAGGATTAGCGGCAGCTATCCTGCTTGCATACGCTTCCGATTTGATCGTAGCACGCGTTCCTATGACACCAACGTGCTTTACTTTTTTCATGGAACTTACTTCCTGCACAACCGGATTTATAACGTCCACAACCAAAGCCTTCCCTCCTACATGTTTCTTTACCGTTTCATATGCAATGGAGGAAGCCGTATTGCATGCAATCACAATCATCTTGCTTCCCTGCGACAATAAAAAATCAGTAATCCGGATTGAATAATTCCGGATTGATTCCGGTGCCTTATCTCCGTAAGGAAGGTGAGCTGTATCGCCGAAATAAATAAGTGTTTCCCCGGGAAGTAGCTTGTGAATAGCATCGGCAACTGTGAGTCCTCCGATTCCTGAATCAAAAATTCCGATCGGACAATCGGGTCCTGTTTTAGATTGTTTCTTCATAGTAATTCAAATGTAGGCAACAACTTCCCTATCACGAAAAAAGCCACTCCAAAAATATGGAATGGCTTTGAGCTTGCATGGTATGTTTCTTTATTTAAGACCCAGCTTGGTTTTAACCTGTGGCAGGATGTCGTCTGATTCCTGCGCAAACAACACAACGCCGACACTGGTATCAAAGATATAGGAATAGCTTTTTTCTTTTGCAATTCCTTTAATAGCATCTTCTGCTTTTTTGATGATCGGAGTGTAAATCTCTTCTTTCTTTTTCTGAAGCGACTGTTGTGCGGAATCCTGGAAATCCTGGATACGTTGCTCGAGGTCGTTGATTTCTTTTGCCTTCATTTCCTTGATGGGTTCTGCCATGGTTGCTTCATTGGCCCTGAACTCGCTCACCTTGCTCTGGTATTCATTAGTCATAGTTTTTAGCTGTGTTTCCAGTGAAGTGCCAAATTTCTGCAATGTGGAATCGGCTACTTTTGTTTCCGGCATCAGGCTCAGCAACTGTGTGGAGTTGATGTGTCCGAATTTCAGCGTCTGTGCCTG
>JANWID010000263.1 GCA_025450095.1 Bacteroidia bacterium
AAAAGGACAGGAAGTAATTATCAGGGCGCTGCCAGAAGTGAAGAAGCATTTCCCTGATGTTCTTTATCTGATGACAGGCAAGCCTACTTTGAAAGATGATTTAGAAACATTAGCAAAAGAACTGGGTGTTTCAGATAATATCCGCTTTATGGGTACCGTCACAAGAGATGAATTAGTATTTCTGTACAATTCTGCTGACCTTTTCCTGATGACAAGTCGCCATGGTCCAACCACAAATGAAATAGAAGGTTTTGGAATTGCCGTTATAGAAGCTGCCCTTTGTGGAAAGGCAGCAGTTGTATCTGATAATTCGGGATTACAAGAGGCCGTTGTTGATGGTATCACGGGAATAGTAGCCGGTGAGAATGATCCTGGAAGTACCGCTGCTGCGATTATTCGCGTGCTCAGGGATACAGCATTGAAACAAAAAATGGAAATAGCCGCATTTAAGCGAGCTCACGAATCATTAGCGTGGAGAAAAGTTGCGAAGGAATACGATGCTGTTTTAAGAAAAGTTATCAGTGACAAGTGACAAGTGGTTTGGTTAAAACTAGGGAACTGTTGCTTCGTTGTAACTAGTGACCGGTGACCGGTGACCAGTGACCAGTGACAGGTCAAATTAAAATAATTCTGCTTCACATGATGAGATCCCTGCCCTCGGTCGGGATGACAGTTGCATCTGGGAACAGGGGAGTGAGTGAAAAAAGAGGCCAGGTTGGCGTTGCCAACCCGGCCTCTTTTTTCACTCACTCCCCCACCCACTTCATGACGGCTGTCATTCCGAACTTTTTTGAACAGGAAAACCTTTTGTCTTCCTGTTCAAAAGGGCGAGGAATACCATCATGTTAAGCAGTAACTCCAATTACTATAAAGTCACAAAATGTGACCTTCACTTGAGGTCGCAATTTGCGACCTCAAAAAAAGGTGGAATAAGTTACCGATCATTTTGTACCCTATTTGTACCTCCAAATTCCCCATCAAAATAATACCTTGCAGGTTGAATAATGAACAGCCCACACTCCCGCCCGGTTTCCTTCTTCATCTGCCTGATTGTTTACCTGGCAACATTTGCTATTTCGACAATTTTTGTTCACTTTTTTGAAGGTCGCATGAATAGCTTGTGGCTAATACTTCTTGCAGATATTATTGCCACCGTTGTGGTTTTTGGTTTCAGTGTAGCGTTTAAAAATTCAAGCTTGTATGATCCGTACTGGAGTGTGGTTCCACCTCTGATTGCCTTTTATTGGTTACTAACCGGAAGCCATAATTTGCCAGGCTACTTGATGATAGCTACTATATTGATTTGGTCGATTCGATTAACATTTAACTGGTGTCGTGGGTGGCAAGGACTTGCTCAGGAAGACTGGAGGTATAAAATGTTACGGGAAAAGAATCCGGGAATGTATCCGCTGGTTAATTTTTTTGGAATCCATTTATTTCCCACACTCATGGTATTCCTGGGAATGTTACCGGTTTACTTTATGACTTCCCGATTTACTGAATCTACGCTAACAAATCCTTTTTTTCTACTGGGATTATTAATCACCCTGGCAGCTACTACCATTGAGCTTGCGGCTGATGAACAAATGCACCAATTTAAAAAGCTGGCAAAAAAAGGTGCATACATCAATAGCGGATTGTGGAAATTTTCACGTCACCCAAATTACTTTGGAGAAATTTCGTTTTGGTTGGGATTGTGGGTCATGCAAATGGCAGTGGCTCCTCAATACTGGTGGACTACCATTGGATTTGTAGCCATGCTCATCATGTTTTTATTTGCCTCCATACCGATGATGGAAACAAAGAACAGGAAAAGCAAAACCGGTTATGACAATTATGTTAAGCGGGTTTCAATGTTGATTCCAATGCCAGCAAAATTGGACTGATTAAATCAAACATCAGGCTTCACCCTAATTGCTTTTATTTCTTTATTGGCTTTTCTGGCTTTTCTGGCTTTACTTTACTTCAGTGCTTTTAAATATATTCCCAAGTGTATTTCATCTCGTATCAAATCATCAGGTTGACCAGCAAAACTAATATCCCATTGCTTGCGATCGATATTAAATTTGGCTTGTGCTTCTACTGATGTATCACTAACTGTGATCTTCGCAGGAAATTCAATATTCTTTTCAATCCCCTTAAAAGTTAAGTTCCCGCTTACAGTATGAGTAGGATTGGCTACTTTATATTCACTTAGCTCTTCCTGGAGGGGGTCTTCTGACTCGTTCACTTTTCCTGAGAAAGGCTTAATACTGGTAATAACAAAAGTTGCTTCAGGGTATTTGTTCACATCAAAAAAATCAGGCGAATGAAGATGGCCTGTAAGCTTAGCATTTGCTTCAGCCTTCACTTTTTTAGGCCCGGTTGCAATAATAGTAGGCATATCCAACACAAACTTTCCGGCAATCACATTTCCATTTTCAACCGTTAATTCACCGCTTTTAAGTTCAACAGTTCCTGAATGGTACCCACTTACCTTCGTACCAATCCACTCTACAATGCTTGCAGCGGTGTCTGCGGTATATGTTGAACCTACAGTTACTTCAGCTTCTTCTTTTGGTTCAGAAGTAATGGCATCAGGACTTTTAGGTGCCTGGCAGGATGTTAGTATGATAAATACAACCAAACTGGTGCGTACATCAATTAATTTTTTCATGGCAATTTGTTTAAAAATAAATTAAATCAATTTCGTTCATGATTAAGAATTCCATGATACTAAAATAGTGAATTTTTCACAATTTTGATCTTTATCAAATTTTACAAGAATGTTAAAAGTGAAATGTAAAATTGGAAATCTAAACTTCCCATTGAAATTCTAAATCGCCGATTACAATTAAATAACAAACTTATTAAATGGACTTTATGATGATTCCACTGCTTGGAATTAAAGGATTTTGATCCTATTTCTATTATTCATACTTTTACAAATACAATTTTTTCAATTGAGCTTTTCAAAGACTTTTCCCATGCAAACAACTACCATTCAATCCAAAATTCATGAAATCAGGAGCGTGAAAGTCATACTGGATTTTGATCTAGCGTTACTTTATGATGTTGAAACAAGGGTATTAAATCAGGCTGTCAAACGAAATATTGATATATTTCCTGAAGACTTTATGTTTCAAATTACGGCCAATGAATGGAAAACCATGTCATCACAAATTGTGATGACATATCCGTTTAAGCGTCCGAAATCAGCATTACCCTTTGCATTCACAGAGCATGGTGTTACTATGCTTGCAAACGTATTAAAAAGTAAAAAGGCACGGCAAACCAGCATTGCCATTGTAAGAGCTTTTATTGCTTTGAAACAATTTTTGTTGAATTTTAAAGAATTGACGGAAAAGTTGGAAGAAATTGAAAGTAGATATGACAGGCAGTTCAAAGATGTATATGAAGCTATCAACTTTCTTTTGCAAAAAGATAAGCAAGAATCCAAACAAAAACAAAGGAAAAGAATAGGATTTAATTCAACTTAAATGCAATGAACAATTCATTTTCTTGCTTTGGTTCTAATTAGTATGTTTATTATCAGCACAGCCCTATAAATTTTGGTAACTTTACCCGTGTAATCATTCATCAATTTCATAAAAATCAATTGAAGTGATTTAATTCGTTTATAATAATTTACAATTCATAATGGCTGGAGGCAGAAACAAGTATAGCAGCAACGGACAACAGAAGGCAGAATCACCCAAAGTAAAATTGTCGAAGGAGAGTTTGCGGCAGTCGCTGATACTCTTTACCTATATCAAACCTTATCGGGGTAAATTCATTCTCAGCCTGGTTTTTATTGCACTATCGGCATTCACCACTAGCCTATTCCCGTTTTTCCTGGGTAAGATGATCGATGCGGCTGCTCCAGGAGCATCCCTGCCGGGTAGTGGTGCTGACAGCATCGGGGGGCAATTCGGATTTGGCTTGAAAGACATTCACTGGAGCTTAAATACAACACTGATCCTGATTTTTGCTCAGCTGGGCATTCAAACCATCTTTTCCTTTATGAGGGTATACCTGCTGACTGAAGTCGGCGAGAAATCGTTAGCCCTGATGCGAAAGGATGTGTACAGCAAATTGCTGACTATGCCCATGAGTTATTTTACCGAAAAAAGAGTCGGTGAATTAAGCAACCGGATATCTTCGGATCTGTCGCAAATACAGGATGCCATTTCATTTACGCTTGCCGAATTTTTACGCGGCATATTTATGTTGGTCATTGGCCTGGCATTTATTTTCTGGATAAGTACCAAACTGGCGTTGGTCATGCTGTCGGTTGTTCCGTTGATTGCGGTATTGGCCGTAATCTTTGGATACCGCATCCGCAAAATGTCGCGCAAGGCACAGGACCAGCTCGCCGAAAGCGGGACGATCGTACAGGAAACATTTCAGGGCATATCTGTGGTAAAAGCATTTACCAATGAGTTTTATGAAATTGGCAGGTATGTGAAAAGCATATACAGTGTTGTTGAAACCGCCATTTCCAATGCGCGATACCGGGGTGCTTTTGTTTCATTTATGATTTTTAGTGTTTTCGGAACCATCGCATTCGTCATGTGGTTCGGGGCGGGAATGATTCAATCGGGACAGCTAACAATAGGATCACTGACCATGTTTGTGATATTCTCGATGTTTGTCGGTGGTACCTTTGCCGGATTTGCCGACATGTTCAGTCAGCTTCAAAAAATACTTGGGGCCACTGAAAGCATCCGAGAGATTTTAAGAGCAAAAGGAGAAGATGTACAACTGATACAATCAACAGTTGAACCCCAATATCATTTGAATGGCAATGTCCGTTTTGAACACGTGGCCTTCAGTTATCCCAGCCGTAAGGACGTTGCAGTATTAAATGATATATCCTTATCCGCCAAAAACGGGGAGCAAGTTGCTATTGTAGGTCCCAGTGGTGCCGGAAAAAGCACCATAGCTTCCCTCCTGCTTAAATTTTATGAGCCAACAAATGGCATTATCTATTTTGATGATCGCCCTTCAACCGACTTCCCTCTTTCCCAGTTACGCATGCAAATGGCATTTGTACCCCAGGATGTGCTTTTGTTCGGAGGCAGCATAAAAGAAAACATTGCATATGGTAATCCTGTAGCAACCGATGAAGAAATTGTAGCTGCAGCCCAAAAGGCCAATGCTCATGAATTTGTTGACCGGTTCCCGGAAAAATATGAAACCATCGTTGGTGAACGAGGCATAAAACTCAGTGGCGGACAACGTCAGCGCATAGCCATTGCCCGGGCCATCTTAAAAAATCCGGCAATATTAATCCTCGACGAAGCCACTTCCTCATTGGATAGTGAGAGTGAACAACTCGTCCAGGAAGCCCTTGACAACCTGATGAAAGGCCGCACCTCATTTGTTATTGCGCATCGCCTCTCCACAATCCGCAATGCCGACAAAATTGTTTTAATTGATAAGGGGATTGTGAGCGAAAGTGGTACCCATGCCGAGTTAATGAAGCACAACGGATTGTATAAGATGCTTAACATGATGCAATTCGAATACGGTGATGTAGAACCCGATTATGGAAATAATAAAGTTGATTTATCCTGATTTGAATTTTTTGCTTAATTCTTGATAATTTTTCCGGCTTTAATTACTTCCAATTCATTTCTGATTTCGTATAGATAAATCCCAGCTGTAAATTGTTTTGTGTTTAAAGTAATGTTATTTACAAATTGTTTTGTTATAATTTCTCTGGAAGAAATGTCGTAAAGGGTTATTTCCATTTTATCTGAATTACTACATTCAATTTTTATTTCATCAAGAAATGGATTCGGAAACAGGTTGATGGAAATATTATTTTTAGGGTCACCAATTCCTGCTGTGGTGTAACAGGTCATCGAATCGGTAGAAATGCATACATCATCGAGGAAGTAATAACTGGTATAAGTTAATAT
>JANWID010000264.1 GCA_025450095.1 Bacteroidia bacterium
CTCTGCCAGTTTACCATACCTCCGGATTTATTCACTTGTACATTTCCAAAAACCGAAACTGCTGCTGTAGTGGTGCTGGTCACATTCTGAGTTCCGCTTCCAGTAAAAATAAAAGTGGCATTAGTGGTGTTTGAAAGTATCGTATTGTTATTTGTGAAATTGCCGCTGATGGGAATGGTGCTTCCCGCCGTAAAAGAGAATCCGGGGTTTTCATTGGCATCAATCAGTACATTCGTAAATTGCCTTGTACCGGCAGCATAATTACTCGCAGTAGCAGTACCGGTAAACTGAAGTGTTCCTGCAGTTGAGTTAAATGTACTTCCCGTACCCATTTGCCAGTTACGTTCTACTCTCACAATAGCAGCAGATCCGGTCTGGTTAAATGTACCCGCACCGGCAAGCAAGTCTTTGAAATCAATTGTTCCCGCTGTCTGATTATATACACCACCTGCATCAATCTGTAAATTATCTTTCACTGCTCCTGTTGCATTGGCATTCATGTAAATTATTCCACCACTCTGATTCATGATGCCAGTAGCTGTAATCACCAATGTTCCGGAATTATACATGGCACCACCCGTCACATTAAAATTCCCATTTACTGTAGTTCCGGTAGAGTTCAAAACTCCGCCGGAAATCAGGATCGTGCCGGACACTTCAATCGTAATTTTTGCAGCATCAAGATTACCTGCAGTAATGGTTAAAGACGCTCCTGTGCCACTGCTGTTAACAGTAATATTTTTAATATTAATATTGGCTGATGCAACCGGGTAATTGGTAAGTCCTCCGGGAATTTGTATGTTGTCACCATTATTCGGAATGTTTCCACCCACCCAATTCGCTGCCAGGTTCCAGACACTGCTGGTTGCACCACTCCAGGTGCGGTTGGCTGCCGGTGAGAAATTCGGGAATAATAAAATCAAAAAAAGTATTACAACAGGAATTGAAAAGAAAGAAATGCCCGCAGCTACTGAAGCTCTTATTTTCGCAACCATTTTTTTCCTGCGGGCTGTCATGTTTCTATTCCGGGAGATTCATTTCAGCTTCTGCCAGCGGGCCCAGGTTCTGATCAGACTGTGAAAGGAAGCGAACATGTATTTTCCCTTTCGACAAATCAACATTTGCTGCATCAGTGAGTTTCACTTCAAACCTGCGAGTGGTATTCGGTGTGTACACAGCCACACCGTTAGCCATACCCACCCTACTCACCGTTCCATCAGGAGCAACGTGCTCTACGCGTAAGTCACCATACACTGATTTATTTCCATTTCTGTGAAAAGTCATTCCTACCACATACGAAGTATCGCGTTTCACCAGTGAAATATCTGTCATGTTCACAGAAGCTTCCAGTTCTCCAACCCTGATGATAACCGGTATGGTAATCCCGAATATCGGGATGTTTGAAACTGAAATGGAATTGGAATCTACTATTGCTTCAATTTCGCCCAAAGGCTTTTCATCACGGACTGCGCGGAAATAAACATGGGAGCGATATTCCCCGGGTGACAGGTTGTCTGCTTTAGTGGTCTGCACTTTCAGCAACTGTGATTCATTCGGACCCAACACTCCACTGCGTGGAAAAAACCGGAGGTACGGGCTGGCGAAATACTGACCGGAATCGGGAGTGGTTATTGTTTCGAAGCTGCCATCTTCCTTCATTCGCATTTCAACCATCGATAATACATAACGGGCAGTATCTTTTCCAATATTCGCAAGATTCAATTCCTGGATTTTTTTTGAGCCTTCAAAAACTACTCTTCTCGGAGTAATCAGGAGATTTCCCTGTGCCATCATTGCTGAAAAAGGAAGAAACAACAGCAGTGGCAGTATTAAAATTTTCAACATCACATTCCCGTAAAACGGGCAGCAATGGCATTTGGAAAACAGGAATGAGGAGTTGTGTTGTGAAGTCGTTTTCAATTTGGAATACATCGGATCTTTTAAGAATTTAATTATTCGGTTATTTGAATTGTATTTGTTAACAGGTTTTAATCCCTTCAGAAATCCTTCAGGTAATTTTAGATTACTATGAAATCAATTGTAAATCATTGCTTTACGAAGAGAATTTTCCACATGTAAAATACATCCTGAATCAGAATGAAATTTTCTGTTACACAGCTAATTGCTAACAAGTGGGTGTTGATAGACGCATGTCATGGTTCGGCTCCGCTCACCATGACCATTGGATAATTTTGTTCTGGTTCAGCTAGCCATAGCATCAGGTAGCAGTCTTCCTCGAGTCATGGTGAGCGGAGCCGAACCAGACTCGAGGAAGACTGCAGGATACCGACTGTTAAATACCCAAATTAGAGCGGAAAAGCTTAACTGAAATAGCAAGGAGGATAAATCCAAAAACTTTACGCACCACACCAATACCAACCGGTCCGAGCAAATGCTCCAAAAACCGGAGGTTTTTCAGGCATATATAAACCAAAATCAGATTCAGAACTACACCGATGATGATAGTCAGTTTGTCGTATTGTGCCCTGAGCGATAATAACGTGGTCATGGTACCGGCGCCGGCAATGAGTGGAAAAGCGATCGGAACAATGGAAGCGGTAGCAGGAATCTCGTCTTTATACAAACGAATGCCGAGTATCATTTCCAGTGCCAGGAAAAAAAGAATAATGGATCCGGCAATTGCGAAAGAGGAAATGTCCAATCCCAGGAATTGAAGAATATTTTCTCCCAGGAATAAAAACAACATCATGATCAGCATCGAAACGAGTGTTGTTTTTTCAGGATGAATGCTGCCGGTCTTCTGACGGATATCGATAATCACAGGTATAGAACCGATGATATCGATGACCGCAAAAAGGATCATGGATACTGTCAGGATTTCTTTAAAATTAATTTCCATTAGCAAAGCAAAAGAAGTTTTCACACGCTATCAGAGCAGCTTAAACGTATCCAGGAATTTTGTTGTGTAATTTCCCTTCCTGAAATCTTCATTCTGCATCAGCTGCGCATGAAAGGGTATTGTGGTTTTCACACCTTCAATCACATATTCACTCAGTGCACGCTCCATGGTATTGATAGCTTCTTCCCGTGTTTGCGCGATGGTGATCAGCTTTGATATCATGGAATCGTAATTTGAGGGAATCGTATAGCCAGCATACACGTGTGAATCAACGCGCACACCATGGCCACCGGGTACGTGCAGGTTGGTGATCTTGCCAGGGGAAGGACGGAAGTTATTATATGGATCTTCCGCATTGATCCGGCATTCGATGGCATGCAGTGCAGGAAAATAATTGGAACCGGAAATTTCAATTCCTGCCGCAATTTTTATTTGTTCTTTGATAAGATCGTAATTGATCACTTCTTCCGTTATGGGATGCTCTACCTGTATCCGGGTATTCATTTCCATAAAATAAAAATTACGGTGCTTGTCAACCAGGAACTCCACTGTACCCACTCCTTCATAACTCACTGCAAGGGCAGCTTTGATAGCAGCTTCTCCCATTTTTTCACGAAGCTGATGCGTCATGAAGGGAGAAGGTGTTTCTTCGAGCAGCTTCTGGTGACGGCGCTGAATAGAACAATCGCGTTCTGAAAGATGACATGCTTTTCCATACTGATCACCGGCGATCTGGATTTCGATATGACGCGGCTCTTCAATATATTTCTCGAGGTACATTCCATCATTTCCAAACGCAGCACTTGCTTCCTGTCGTGCGGAATCCCACGCGGCTTCGAAATCCTCTTCTTTCCAGATGATGCGCATTCCTCTTCCGCCACCTCCTGCAGTTGCTTTCAGAATAACCGGGAATCCGATCTTCTTTCCGATTTCCTGTCCTTCAGCTACACTGCTCAGTAATCCATCGGAACCGGGAATGGTTGGCACTCCCGCATTTTTCATTGTATCTTTTGCATTGGATTTATCACCCATCGAATCGATCATCTCCGGTGAAGCTCCTATGAATTTTATTTCATGCTTATCACAAATGCTGGAAAATTTTGCGTTCTCCGAAAGAAATCCGTAACCAGGATGAATGGCGTCGGCATTTGTTATTTCAGCTGCTGAAATCAGGTTTGCAATATTCAGGTATGAATCCCTGCTGGGAGGCGGTCCAATACATACGGCTTCATCAGCGAATCGCACATGCAGACTTTCCTTATCGGCAGTTGAATAAACCGCTACCGTTTTAATCCCCATTTCCTTGCAGGTGCGTATGATGCGCAATGCGATTTCACCTCTGTTGGCAATCAGGATTTTTTTGAACATACTGCTGAAATTATGATTGAGTTAATTTTGAATTTCAAAGCGGTGTTTCCTTGCAGACGAAAGCCGATTTATCAGGCAACATGCTGATGAAGGAAAATGTAATAATGTAAAATCAGGCAGGATCTACCAGGAACAACGGCTGATCGTATTCAACAGGTGAAGAATTATCAACCAGCACTTTCACGATGCGGCCGGAAATGTCGCTCTCGATTTCATTAAACAGCTTCATGGCTTCGATGATGCAGATCACCTGTCCCTGCTTAACCTCATCTCCTGCATTTACAAAATTAGGTTTATCGGGTCCGGGTGTCCTGTAAAAAGTTCCGATCATCGGTGATTTCACCACATGATATCTGGATTCATCTTTTGCTGCAGTTGCTGCTGCTGATGGAGGTGCTGCTGAAGGAGCAGATGTAACAGGCGGTGGAATTGGAATTGATGGTGTCAGCGCTGCCGGATGAATAACAGGGTGTGCGACAGCAACCGTTTCAACTGGCCGTGGTGCGTTTATAATGGTAATCTTAAAATCCTTTTGCTCGAGACTTACTTCGCTTACACCAGATTTGGAAACGAACTTTATGAGTTCTTCAATTTCTTTCTTATTCATAAGGTTGGTGTATTAAGTATCAAATATACTAATTATTATTTGGCACTATCGTAAGCCCAGGTAAGGTACACCGATCCCCAGGTGAAGCCTCCACCGAACGCAGCCAAAACCAGGTTGTCGCCTTTATGCAACAAATTTTCCCATTCCCAGAGGCAAAGCGGGATGGTGCCGTTAGTAGTATTGCCGTATTTCTGAATATTCAACATTACTTTCTCACTGCCTATTCCCATACGGTTCGCAGTAGCATCAATGATTCTTTTATTCGCCTGGTGTGGAACCAGCCATGCTATATCATCCGCTTTCAGGTGATTTCGCTCCATGATTTCCGCCGAGACATCAGCCATTTTCGTAACTGCAAATTTGAAAACCGGCTGTCCTTCCTGGTATACAAAATGCTGCTTCGCGTCGATAGTATCATGCGAAGGAGGAAGTACACTGCCACCCGCTTTCTGGTGAAGATATTGCCTGCCTGATCCGTCACTACGCAGGATGGAATCTTTAATTCCGTTTCCATCGGCAGAGGGCTCCAGCAGGACAGCGCCACCGCCATCTCCAAAAATAATACACGTTGTGCGATCAGTATAATCTGTGATTGCCGACATTTTATCGACACCAACCACCAGTACTTTTTTATACTGTCCGCTCTCTATAAATTTCGAACCTGTTGCAAGCGCAAATAAAAATCCGGAGCATGCAGCACTGATATCGTAACCAAACGCATTTTTCATTCCGA
>JANWID010000265.1 GCA_025450095.1 Bacteroidia bacterium
AAGGTGAATTTTTCTCACCCGAATCGATTTAGGAGTCAATTCCACATATTCATCCCATTCGATATATTCCATTGCTTCTTCGAGTGAAAAATTGATTTTTGGAGTAATGCGAACGTTATCATCGCTACCTGCTGCTCGGAAGTTTGTGAGCTGTTTTGCACGCGTCACGTTAATAACAAGATCTCCCGGACGAATATGTTCTCCTATTACCTGGCCTGCATAAATCTCTTCTCCCGGGCTAATAAAAAATGACCCGCGATCCTGCATTTTATCAATCGAGTATGCGGTTGAAAGTCCTTTTTCCATATTTATCAAAACACCATTGATCCGGCTTGGAATGGAACCTTTCCACGGTTCATAAGCTCTGAAACGGTGCGCCATAATAGCTTCACCTGCTGTAGCGGTAAGTATATTATTACGCAAACCAATTAGCCCCCTTGCCGGGATATCAAATTCCAGATGCTGTAAATCACCTTTGGGCTCCATAATTAAGAGTTCACCACGACGCTGAGTAACCAGTTCGATTACTTTACCGGATACTTCTGCAGGTGTGTCTATTGTTAATGACTCCATAGGTTCACATTTCTTACCATCAATTTCCTTGATGATAACCTGTGGTTGCCCGATCTGGAGTTCATAACCTTCGCGGCGCATTGTTTCTATTAAAATTGATAAGTGTAGAATCCCTCTGCCGTACACAAGATAAGAATCCGGTGATCCTGTTTCTTCCACTTTCAGAGCCAGGTTTTTTTCCAGCTCTTTAAACAATCTGTCGCGCAGGTGACGTGAGGTCACGAATTTTCCTTCCTTACCAAAAAACGGGGAAGTATTAATTGTAAAAAGCATATTCATAGTAGGCTCATCAACAGCAACTGGTTTGAGAGCATCAGGATTTTCAAAATCTGCAACGGTATCACCGATTTCAAAATTCTCGAGACCAACAATTGCACAAATATCCCCTGCAGGAACTTCTGCAACCTTTGCACGTCCGAGTCCTTCAAAAGTCATAAGCTCTTTGATACGGCTCTTGATGATTTTGCCATCCTTTTTCATCATTGATACCGGCATGTTTTCTTTCATCGTGCCACGATATACTCTACCAATGGCAATCCTTCCTACGAAGGATGAATAATCAAGCGATGTGATTAACATTTGAGGAGTTCCTTCCCGGTACGGTGCAGCAGGAACGTAATCAATGATGGTATCCAGCAAGGCAGTAATATTATCAGCTGGCTGTTTCCAATCAGTCGACATCCAACCTTGTTTTGATGATCCATAAATTGTAGGGAAGTTCAATTGTTCCTCGGTAGCATCGAGGTTGAAAAACAAATCAAAAACTTTTTCATGCACTTCATCGGGACGGCAGTTTTCCTTATCCACTTTATTGATCACCAGGATTGGTTTAAGACCTGCGTTAAGTGCTTTCTGTAACACAAACCGTGTCTGGGGCATTGGACCTTCAAAAGCATCAACCAAAAGCAACACGCCATCAGCCATAGTAAGAACCCTTTCTACTTCGCCGCCGAAATCAGCGTGACCCGGAGTATCTATAATATTGATTTTAACGCCTTTGTAATTAACAGAAACATTTTTTGCCACGATCGTAATACCTCTTTCCCGTTCCAGGTCATTATTATCGAGAATCAGTTCGCCCATATGCTGGTTATCCCTGAAAAGGTGCGATTGATGCAGAATTTTATCAACCAGCGTGGTTTTACCGTGGTCTACGTGAGCTATAATAGCGATATTCCTGATATTCTTCATTTTAGAAACTTTCCTGGATTTGAGGGTGCAAAGGTAGCTCAAAAAGAGGTATCTAATGCATTAGGCAAAGGTTAAATAAACCGAAAACGGGGATACCTCGTTGGGTATTAAATGTAAAAGAGCAGTTTAATGTTAATTACATCAACGCCGGGAAAGGCCGGGACGATTCAGGTTTGATTACTTTTGCGGATATTCTGTTATCCTTATGAAATTCGACAAAGCGGTACCGCTCGAAGAGATTGCCGTCATCACCGGAACCCGGATCATCGGTAATGAGGAAGCCTTAGTTACCGGTATCAATGAAATTCACATGGTTTCGGAAGGTGATATAACATTTGTTGATCATCCGAAATATTATGATAAAGCACTGTCCTCAGCTGCATCATTTGTAATAATAAATAAGGAAATCGAAAACCCTCCAGGTAAGTCATTACTTTTTTCAGAAGATCCTTTCCGTGATTATGTCATAATTGTGCAGCATTTCCGGCCTTTTGAAAAAGCAAACAAATCCATTGCTGATACAGCAAAAATCGGTAAAGGAACTATTGTTCAACCCAATGTTTTTATCGGTAATCATGTTACAATAGGTGAGAACTGTGTGATACATGCCGGTGTTTCTATTTATGATCATTGCATGATCGGGAACAATGTTATTATTCATTCGAATACGGTGATTGGTTCCGATGCTTTTTATTACAAAAAACGTCCCCGCGGTTATGATAAAATGATCTCGTGTGGAAGAGTTGTCATAGCTGATGATGCAGAGATCGGCGCTTGTTGTACTATTGATAAAGGTGTTTCCGGAGATACATATATCGGAGCCGGAACAAACTTCGATAATCATATTCACATCGGACATGATACAGTAATTGGCAAAAATTGCCTGTTTGCAGCACAGGTCGGAGTTGCCGGAGTTGTAAAAATTGAAGATGATGTAATCTTGTGGGGACAAGTAGGTGTTCAAAAAGATCTTGTTATAGGTAAAGGAGCTGTAGTATTAGGTCAGTCGGGTATTGCCAAGTCATTGGAAGGGGGTGTGACTTATTTCGGAAGCCCGGTTCGTGAAGCCCGTGAAAAAATGAAAGAACTTGCCATGATAAAACGACTCCCTGAAGTTATCCGGCTGTTACAACATCCTGAAGAATGAACATTCATACCGGCGATAATACGGATACAAAATCCGCACTCGATTTTAAGCAACTGCAATTACACTGGCTGCTGCAGATCACCAAGGCGATTAATTATAATCTTCCCTCAGGAAACTTATTCGATATTTATTGTACCGTTCTCAAAGAGCAGCTAAAAATTAAAAAGCTGGTATTGCTGGTAAATGAAGACGGATGGAAAATTCCGGTTATTTATGGAACGGAAACTCCACCTCCTTTTTCAAATCCTGCCACATTTGCTTTCGAAATGAAAAAGCTTTCGGAACAGCACAAGCATTCAATTCCGTGGATGGATGAATTTGATACAATTATCCCGGTCATGCACCAGGACATTCCCCTGGCTTATGCCCTGGTTGGTGATGTGGATGAAAATATCTATCATTCCAAACGTGAAATTGTTACGTATATCCACACTATTACAAACCTGGTGGTTGTTGCAATTGAAAACAAAAGATTAACACGCGAATCAATCCGTCAGGCTGCAATGGAAAGGGAAATGGAACTTGCAGCCCAGATGCAGGCTATGCTTTTTCCGCAAAGCCTGGTATCACATACAACATTTGATATTGCAGCTACATATATTCCGCATCATTCTGTTGGCGGTGATTATTACGATTTCATTCCACTAAATGAAGAGGAAGCGCTCGTCTGCATGGCGGATGTATCCGGAAAAGGAATTTCAGCAGCATTACTGATGTCGAATTTCCAGGCGAATCTTCATGCGATTATCCGGCATACCGGATTTACATTACAACAGGTGGTGACCGAATTGAACAATTGTGTTAACCGATCGGCGCAGGGTGAAAAGTATATTACATTCTTTATTGCGAAAATCAACAACCGTACAAACCAGATTGAATATATTAATGCCGGCCATAATCCACCGATGCTGATTCATGAAAATGAGATCAGAATTTTAGACAGAGGTACAACTGGTTTGGGAATGTTCGAAGAACTTCCTTTCCTGAATGCCGGTACTTCCGAGTTCAATCCGGGTTCATTGCTTTTTTGTTATACGGACGGAATCACTGAAATGGAAAACAGGCAGGGTGTGGTTTTCGGAACCGATCACCTGGGAGGATTGCTGATCCGTCACAGGGAAATTCAACCGATGAACCGGTTGCATGAAATTATGGTAGAATCCTTCGATACATTTCGTAAAGAGGTAGGCTTTTCCGACGATGTAACTTTTTTGAGTTTACGCCTTAAGAAATAACCTTATTATTTTCTACGCTATTTTTCCGGTGATAAAGATCCAGGGCAGTTAACGCACCTATGAATCCCCAGAATGGAACAGCCGCTTTTTCGGTATCCAGAAAATTGTTGAGCATACCATGCACCCAATAAGTAACCAATCCAAGTACAAGTGTTTTGGCAAGTATACGAACTGTTTTATCGGAAGCCGTCATGATCAGTCTTGAAGCGCGGTAAATAACTACAATTAAAATTAAGATCGTTGTTATTGGGCCCAGTATTCCCTGTTCTGCAAGCGGGCCGATATATTCACTATGCGCATTACCAGCTTCACCGAAATTTGTGCTGATAATAGTTCGTTCACTCCATTTCTGAAAAGGAGCATATTGAAACATATAAGTTCCCGGTCCCCACCCAAAGAAAGGTCGTTCATGGAACATCCGAAAGGCACTGTTCCATCTGTTAAGCCGTTCCACATTCGATGCATCGGTCGAAATATTTGACATCGATTGAACATGAGAAGCATAATCGGTCGATGATTCTTCTTCATTTTGTTCCAATGTCATTACAATTTGTGTCTGGAAAAAGAAAAATAACACTACCACAGAAACTATTCCTGTAATTACAATAGAAGTTCTGATCCTGAACACAAATACAAGATAACAAAGTAGTGCCGCTGCCAAACTGATCCATGATGCCCTTGTATAAGAAAGTACGATAGCTGTAACGAACAATATCAATATGGCTACAGCAAATATCCTGGAAGCTTTTCCCGACCGGGAATCAGCTGCAAATCCAAACAGTGCGGGAATGAACATCGCTATAGCAGCTGCGTATGCAGTATGGTCGTTATAAAACGGAACCATTGCGGTATGCGCAGCTTTTTCTGTAAATCCTGAGGCAGCGTGCACGGCAGTAGTGTAAATTACCACAGCTACCAATGGAATTATATAGCACCATAAAAATCTACGGATGTTTTGAATCTTTTTAAAAACAATCGCGCCCATAAAATAAAATACCATTACAAAACAAATCCTGGCTAGGGTTGATTTAAAAGAAACCAACAACATGGAACTGGTAAGAGTTGTTACCGACATCCATAATAGGTGGAGTATAATAAAGAAACCCACAGGGTATATTACAAGCTTGCTGAAATCCCGGCTGTCATTAAAAATTTTAATTACAAACGCGAGCATAATTCCAAACATCAATGGTTCTGAAGGCAAACTAACCCCGATACCCAACCCTGTCCTGGCCAGATTAATGGAAAGTGGTGTCACTACGACCGAAAAAAGCATTAATTTATCCAGACGATAAATTCCTGCTACTAAGATGAGCACGACAGGTACCAACAGAAAAATCCAGAAAAATTCAAGAGCGAGCGAAGCGCAACAAATACCAGCTACGAGAATGAAGCCGGTATACAACCAGCGTAATCCATTCTTGTCAATAGTAAGTGGTTCCATTGAAGGATCCTACCTGAATTTAGGATTTATTCAAATTCATTCTCCTGGAATTTTCAAAAATTACCAGAACAATAAAAGATATGAAGAGTACTGTGCCTGTGAAAAGTATTACAATCAGACTTCGTACCGGGTATGATTTTTTCTCAGCTGGAACAGGCCTGGTGACAACGTTTGAATAGGTTAGTTCCTTGGTCAGATCCTTTAACGCATTTTCATAACTTATCTTTAGATCATTGTAGGTTCCCCTGACACGCCATAGATGTTCACGCAACGATACATATTCACCACCCTTATTCAGCAATCCATCCATAGCCCTGTCAATTGGTTTGTTGCCTCCTGAAGATGCCCTGCCGCTGGCAAGTTCCTGGTAATAGACTTTCGAGAAGGAACGAACCTGATTTTCAAAATCAAGTATTCCATATTGCTTTCGGATCATCACTAAAGCATTTTCCATGGAATCCATTTCCGCTTTCTTCAGGTCAAGTTGGTTTTTTACTATGATAACCACCTCCTGGTTTTTTTCCCGTTGAAGCAACCTGGCTTTCTTATGCATTTTAGTAATCAACGAATCTGCCATCCTGCTGGCGATAATAGGATCGGTATCCGAGACTTCAATTTCAACGGATTCAAATTTTGTTTTATCAATCTTGATATTGTCACTCATTTGACCGTACAAAGTAGTTAGCGGAAATTTTCCTGTTGTATCAATATCATAATGCTCGAAAAGATTAAAATCTTTTATAAGCTCGTCCCTGATTTCATCCGATTCAAACAACTGCAGCATCTGTTCAGTGGGACTTTCCGTAGAATATGGAATCAGGTTGGAAGGGTAAACAACAGCACTAGACT
>JANWID010000266.1 GCA_025450095.1 Bacteroidia bacterium
AATCATACAGGTTACTTAAGATATACCAAGGACTCATATCTTGACGGACCCATTCATTATTTAGAAGTGGAAAGTTACCAGCAGCAATTATATTACCTGATCAACAAACTGACCGACAGTGAATGGAACATCATGTCGTTAAATTATGTTTTCAGAAAACACATAAAATATCCTGATGATAAAATATTGAGCGCTTTATCCGACAGTCTTTTCAAAACCATGTATTATGTGAATGCAAGTTTTGAAGTGCCGGGAGAAAATAAAATTTTCACCAATGTAAATCCTGCTCCCGATACGACTTCGTGGTATAAAAGTGTTTTTAGCGACCTTTTCGCTGACCCAGAATTCGCTGAAAAATTTCCTAAAACAATTGGTAATCCCTTTATAGTCCCTTATACTCCCAAAAGCTATATGAAAAACCGCTTTGAGAGGAAAATGCGTATTGTGGAAAATATCGGGAAAGTAATGTGTCTGAAACCACATTATACATTATACGACGATTCGGAATTGCAAACATTGTATCTGAAAGCGGAAGAAGATCAGAAAAATCTGCTTGAATCAATCAAGAATTGCGCGGAAAAACAAAAGTTTCAGCTGGTGGTGCTGGATCCGGGATTAGTGGACTCTACCGAAGTCAGCAAGATAAATGATTACGCTATTATTTCAGACTGGCTGAACGAATGTTCCGACGGTGATGAAAACGAAAAGCAACGGGTACCGATTTTCAGCACCGATGAATTAGCCGATGTTGTAAACCGCTACGGAACATCACATGTTTTAAGAACGGGATTTTCAGTTGTCAACGGAAAAAAATCAAAGTACTATGTTTTTTATTCTGTAGTATATGACCTGAAAGAAAACAGGCAGGTTTATATCCATCAGCAGGTATTTAAAGGAAAGCCATCCAAAGCAAGTATGGAAGAAAATATTTGTTCCCTTTTTAATGAATTAAAATACGGGGAAAAATAGGATTACAGATGGTGGGCGGGGGATTGCAGATTCGCGGTCTTGTAAACAAGGGATAAGATTACAGATGTATTGGTTTTAATCATACCTGGTCAATTAATGGAATCGCTGTAGCTAATTCTTTGCGAACCACTGCTTCAAGATACCGGAAATAACATTCAGGATCAGAAATAAAAAGAAATTAAAAAACCCCGGTTTTCACCAGGGTTTTTCCTTGTTTATAAGATGAGGGAACCTCTTAAAATTACATCCCGGCAATATATTTACCAAGTATTTTTCCGCCTTTCGCGTACGATTCGGAAATCCTGGTGCCGGTATCATAATCGAATCCCAGTGCCTGTGAACCGGCAACTTTAGTTAGTGTCATTTTTGAAATTTCGTTTGAAGGATTAGCAGTCTCGACGAAAACAAATTCAAAATTGACATAGGAAGGTTGTTTCATCACACCTACATTATAACCGGGTTCAGTAAATGGAGATTTTACGATCAGCGTGTACTTTGCATTCGGATAATTGCCGTACTTTACACTCTTCTTTTCAAGTTCCTTGTTAAGGAGCTCTTCAAATTTCGGCTGATATTTTTCTTTGCGGGAGCCATACCAGTTCGATTGCCATTTATCACCAGTTCCGGCTTCTTCTTTGTTTTTTTCAGTTACTTTTTTGTTGACGTAACTTTCCTCAGTCATACCTTCCTTGCCTATTTTCATATTGGAATAATCATACTGAATATTGATTTCCTTTTCTGCTAACACCGGTTTTATTTCACCGGAGGCAATTTCGACTTTTTGAGCATAAGCAGTTATGACGGCAGCTGCAGTCAGCCACGCGGTCGCAATGATTTGTTTTGAATTCATGTCTTGTAGGGTTTTTTGTGTTTATTAAATTTAATTGTCAAAGTTAAGTATCCGGCAAATTTTAACCCTGCCTATTTTATTAAATTTGCGACCATTTTTAAATGGAAATATGGAAGTAGTAGTACAGCGTTTTTGCAGGATCCGTGAAGGTAAGGTGGTTAAAGATGGAAACCTGCTGTATGATTTTCCGGGTGTCGCGTTTGACCAGTTTTCTGAAGCCGTGTACCGGAAATCCGGCATTCAATATCCCAAGTTTCACAAGATGGATAACCTTAGTAAGTTGGGGTTTTTATGTGCTGATATTTTACTGAAAGACAATGATTTATACTTCAGAAATGCACCCTATAACACGGGGGTGATTTTGAGTAATCGTAGTTCCAGCCTGGATACCGATATCCGGTATTATGATATGGTCAGAAAGGGGATCGCAAGTCCTGCTGTTTTTGTATATTCGCTGCCGAATATCGTAATTGGCGAAATATGCATCCGGCATGGGATCAAGGGTGAAAATACATTTTTCATCTCCGACCGGTACAACATTCCTTCCCAGGTTGAATATGTAAACCAACTTTTCAGGATTGGCACCTTCAATTCCTGTATCTGCGGGTGGGTTGAATTACTTGAAGAAAACTATGATGCATTTTTGTACCTGGCTGTAAAGGATAAAACCGGCGGATTATCCTTAAAGCATGATGTGACTACCATTGAAGAATTATACTACACTGACTAATGACTGAATTAAAAGAAAATTTAAAACGCCAGATTGTTGAACAGCTGAACCTTAAAGATATCCGCCCTGAAGATATCGGTGATGATCAGCCATTATTTGTGGAAGGGCTTGGTCTGGACTCTATTGATGCCCTTGAACTTATAGTACTGCTACAGCAACATTACGGCATTAAGCTCGCCCGTGCTGAAGAAGGACCACTGGTTTTCCGGTCAGTGAATTCCATGGCGGATTATATCACGGCCAATAAGAAGTAATTTTTCTGCCATGAACCGTTCTGTTTATGTTGCTGGTACGGGGATTATTTCCGCCATCGGTAATAATATTGCGGAATCGATTGCTGCTTTCAGAAATCACCATTCGGGAATAAGTGCAATAAAGTATCTTGAAACTGTTCACCAGCCTGTTTTCCCCTTGGGTGAAGTTAAATTCAGTAACATGGAATTAGCAAAGCACACCGGTTTAAAGCCGAATCTAAGCCGAACCATATTATTGAGCTATTATGCCGCGAAACAAGCATATGATTCAGTTCCCGCTGCTGTTTTTGAGAAAAGCAAAACCGGTTTTATTTCTGCAAGTACAGTTGGAGGTATGGACCGGACAGAATATTTTTTTGAAGACTTTTTAAAAGATAACCAATCGGGTGATCTGCGCGATGTTCGTCATCATGATTGCGGCAAGCCAACTAATTATGTGTGTGAGAAACTGGGACTGAAAGGTTTTGTTACCACCATCAGTACGGCGTGTTCATCTTCGGCAAATTCAATCATGTTGGGATCCCGAATGATCCGCGCCGGTTTGCTGGATGTGGTAATTGCCGGAGGTGTTGATGCATTGACCCGGTTTACACTGAATGGTTTTAATTCGCTGATGATTGTCGACCGAAAGCAATGTCGTCCGCTTGATGAGAGTCGTGAAGGTCTGAATCTCGGCGAAGGTGCCGCCTATGTAGTATTGGTTAGTGAAAAAATCGCCAGTCAATTTTCTTTGAATAAAATTTGTAACGTATCAGGATATTCCAATACCAACGATGCATTTCATCAAACCGCTTTGTCAGATGATGGTGAAGGACCTTACCTGGCTATGAAAGGTGCATTGCAAATGTGCGCACTTCAACCGGGAGATATAGATTATATCAATATGCACGGAACCGGAACACAAAATAATGATGCCGCAGAAGGAAAAGCTGTAGAGAGAATTTTTCATCCTCAGTACCCTCCGCTTAGCTCTACCAAGTCATTTACCGGACATACTCTTGGGGCCAGTGGTGCCATGGAAGCTGTTTTTTCGGCAACAGCCATCTGTGAAGGAATTCTTATTCCCAACTATTCCTTTTCGGAACCCATTCAAAAACTTCATATCCGTCCCATTATTAAAATGGAGGATAATCAGGATATTAAAAATGTACTTTCGAATTCATTTGGGTTTGGTGGCAATTGCACTTCATTGATTTTTTCCAAAGCCTGAAATCATGAACGCATTCATCAACGGTAGCGGTATAATTTCAGGTCAGGATACATACAACCGGGAAGCACTGAAAAACGGATTCAAAGAACTGAATGGAAACAGGCATACAGCTATTGAACCTGATTACAGTTCATTCATCGATGCCCGCCAGATCCGCAGGATGAGCAGGGTCATCCGTATGGGAATAGTTGCCGCAACACTTGCATCCCGCGAAAGCGGTATTGAAAAACCAGGCGGGGTTATCACCGGAACAGCCCTGGGTTGTCTCGAGGATACGAATAGTTTTCTTACAAAACAGGTTCAGCAAAAAGAAGAAATGCTGAGCCCTACTGCATTTATTCATTCCACTCACAATACCATATCATCACAGGTTGCGCTGTGGTTCGGATGCCGTGGTTATAACAGCACTTATGTTCACCGTGCACAATCGTTCGAAAGCGCTTTGATTGACGCGGTTTTATTATTGGAAGAAGGAGCCGTAGAAAATATTATTGCCGGAGGTGTTGATGAAATAATTGACGCATCTTTCACCATCATGGACAGGCTTGGATATTATAAACACGGGTCTGAAACAAACAAAGGAGCGATCGCAGGTGAAGGAGCCGCTTATTTCGCGCTCTCATCAAAAGCAACATCAACCTCTTATGCCCGGATTGCAGGTGTGGATTTATTTTCGTTTACGGATACCCGTGAGACTGCCAATCGCATCAGTTCCTTCCTTTCGGATTGCAATGTAACAGAACCTGATCTCCTGTTTACCGGACATAACGGTGACACTACAAATGATTCGGTATATGATTTGCTTTTAAAAGACCTTTCATTTGGGGAACGTATAATAAATTTCAAGAAATGGAGCGGTGATTATCCCACTGCTACTACATTCGGAACCTGGCTGGCTGCCGAAATATTACGTGAAAAAAAAGTGCCCGGTTTGCTGAACAATAAAATTCCGGTAACCGGGGAAATAAGTTCCATTCTTCTGTGCAATCACCTGGAAGGAACACATTGGTCATTAATTCTGTTAAACGCGTGCTGAATTTCAAAACATCGTCATTGATGCTTGTCCTGGTGCTAATCATCCTGGCTTCTTTTGGCATTGTACACGACATTCCCCTGACGTATTTTCTGATCCCGGTGTTCCTTTATATCGGGATATTAGTATATGGTTCTGCCATGATTCATTCCGGGTATTTCATGGATGTTCATTGCCGGGGCGATGAATCGGTACCGGAAGTAGCTTTGACATTTGACGACGGACCTGATCCGGAATTCACACCCGGAATTCTTGATATTCTTAAGAAGAATCAGGCAACCGCAACTTTTTTCTGCATCGGTGAAAAAATTAATGAAAACCCCGCCATAGTTCAACGGATTTCAGATGAAGGCCATTTAATCGGCAATCATAGTTTTTCACATCATATGTTTTTTGATTTCTTTTCGCAGGATAATATGGTTAAGGAAATCCGTGCAACAAACCGGCTTGTTGAAAAGCTGATACATAAACGTATGTTTTTTTTCAGACCACCTTATGGTGTTACGACTCCGGTTCTAGACAGAGCAGTTAAATATACCAAAGTAATACCTGTTGGATGGAGTCTCCGAACCCTGGATACCATTTCAAGGAACCCTGAAAAACTGATAAAAAAAGTGAGTGAAAACCTGCGCCAGGGTGATATTATATTGTTACACGATACAGGACGCGTTACTGCAGAAGCATTGCCCGGCATCATTCATGGTATCAGGGAAAAAGGTTTCAGAATTGTAAGAGTTGATGAACTATTGAAACTCCATGCATACACTTAAATATATTTTATTCATTGTTTTTTTCGGGTTGTGTTGTACACTTACCGGCATGTCGCAACCAAAAGGTTACCGGCAACTGAGTGATATCAGTGGATTTCGTAAAAAAATGGAAACCACCGCACGCAATACTCAATCGATAAAAAGCGATTTTGTTCAGGAAAAGAACCTGAATGTGGTATCAGAAAAAATTGTGTCATCGGGAAAATTTCGTTTCCGGAAAGAGAGTATGATCCGGATGGAATACGTTCATCCATACCGTTACCTTATGATCATCAATAAAGACAAAGTTATTATCAAAGACGGACAGAAAACCAGTTCATTTTCGTCGCGCAGCAACAAGCTTTTTACCATAATCAACAATATTATTATCGATTGCGTACAGGGTACAGCTCTTGATAATAAGGATTTCACCCCTGCAGTTTATACAAACGATAAAAATGAATTGCTGGTTCTTACCCCAGCCAAAAAAGAACTGAAGGATTTTTTTGAAAGCATACAGGTTTATATCGACATCAAGGATGGTTCGGTAATTAAGATTGATATGCTGGAGCCTTCGGGCGACAATACGGTTATTACATTTACTGATAAACAAATCAATGTACCGGTTGCTGATTCTGAGTTTCGCGCTGATTAGCGGGGTATTGGGCATCTTTGGATGCAGTCCCGTGCCGTATTCAGAACTTCAAAAAACGGAGGGACAGGAATCCTGCTTCAGGAAACTACATCCGGAATTTACATCGGTAATTTATACTGCTGGTGTAAATGTAACCGGCCATCATTTAAGTGGACTTTTATTATTAAAGCGAATGAATGATTCCACTACGCGTGTTTTGTTTACTAATGAAGTAGGAGTAACATTCTTTGATTTTGAATTCACAAAAAACGGATTTCGCGTAGTCTCGTGCATCGACAAAATGAATAAAAAAGTAGTTATCAACCGGTTAAGAGATGACCTGGGATTATTATTACAACACAGAATTGATCCGGCAAATGGTGAGTTACTCCAGGCAGGTAATGAATCATATTACCGTTTTTCGAAAAACCAGGAAACTGTTTATTACATTACAGATCCGGAGTGCAATTTGATCCGAAGGATAGAAACAGTGTCGGGGAGGAAGAAAAAAATACTGGTAAATTTATCAGGAAACAGGGCGGGGATGCCTGATTCTGTGTATCTTGCACACCAATCATTTGAGTATAATATTACCCTGAAGCAAATCGAAAAGAAAAATGCTGAAAGATAATTTTTTCAGTCTTTCCGGCCCGGTTACCGGTTCAGACGGTACTTATTCCGCCAGTATCCGGCTTGAACCCGAACATCCGATCTTTGCAGGTCATTTCCCGGGTTTCCCGGTTGTTCCGGGTGTTTGTATGATGGCTATTATGAAAGAAATTCTCCAGGAGATCGTACATCGCCCGCTGCGACTTGTTCAGGCAGGAAACCTGAAATTCCTTTCACTCATTAATCCATTGCAAAACGAATCGGTAAGTGTTGAACTGAAATTTTCTGAAGAAACCGATGAAACACTCACACTCGACGGAAGTATTTTCACAGATAAACTGACATTTTTCAAAATCAATAAGGCGGTTTATCGTTAACATGCCGGTAGATGATAAAAATATTACCGTAAAGTTCAGGGAACATAAAATTTGTGTTCTGATTCCCACTTTTAATAATGCAATAACTTTAAAGGATGTTCTTGATGGTGTACTGAATTATACGCAACAGGTGATTGTTGTAAATGATGGCTCCACCGATGCAACAACAAAAATTTTATCTGCTTACCAGGATATTCATGTTGTTACTTTCTCAAAAAATAAAGGTAAAGGCATGGCAATACGCACGGGTTTCGATGTTGCGGTTGAAAAAGGATATGACTATGCTATTACTATTGACAGCGACGGACAACATTTTCCTGCCGATCTGAATGCATTTATAAAACAGCTGGAAAGTGATGGCCCCTCACTGATTATTGGTGCAAGGAATATGAATCAGTCGTCTGTTCCGGGTAAAAGCAGCTTTGGACATAAATTCTCAAACTTCTGGTTCCAGGTTGAAACAGGTATTAAAGCTCCGGATACACAATCGGGCTATCGTTTATACCCGGTTTCGTTAATGAAAGACATGCATTTTTTTACCCGAAAGTTTGAATTCGAAATCGAAGTGCTGGTACGTGCTGCCTGGAAAGGAATCCGGATAACTTCCGTACCGGTGTCGGTTTATTATGCACCTTCTTCTGAACGAGTTTCTCATTTCCGTCCTTTCCGCGATTTTACACGCATCAGTATTCTGAATACAGTTTTGGTTTTATTAACTATACTCTACATAAATCCGCGAAATTTTTTCAGAAGCGTTTTCAACAGGAGCACGTATAGCAATTTAAGGCAGGAGTTATTTCAGCAAGATGAGCCACCGATGTTAACTGCCTTATCGGCCGCATTCGGAGTTTTTATGGGAATCGTTCCTATCTGGGGATTTCAGTTGCTGGTTGCTATATCACTTGCCATTGCATTCCGGCTGAACAAGGCCCTGGTTATTCTCTTCGCCAACATCAGTATTCCCCCGATGATTCCGTTTATTATTTTTCTCAGCTATCAAATAGGTGCAATGTGGACCGGTGAACACGCTATCAATCTTACATTTGAAAAAGGACTGGACCTTGATTCCATACATTTTAATTTTGTGCAATATGTTTATGGTAGCATAACACTTGCATTACTTACCGCCGTTGTAACTGGAACTGCCGTGTATTCCCTGGTAACTTTCTTCCGGAGAAAGAAAATCAGCCTTACGCATGAGTAATCTGTTTGTCAGGGTATACCATTTCTTCCGTACCCGCCGTTCGCTGCTTTTTATAGTATTTTTTTCATTACTGTTCCTGATGGGTTTTTTTGCTTCCCGGATCCGGTTCAGCGAAAGTGTGATGCAGATGCTACCGGAAAATGTTCAATCGGAACAGCTCGCTGCCTTCCTGGGTAATTCAAAATTCTCCGACAGGGTGCTGGTATCCATATCTCAAAAAGATACATCCTCTGCGTCTGAACCGGAGCGGTTGATTTCGCTTGCAGATACTTTCGTTTCAAGACTACGGGAACAGGTTCCGCAATATATTTCCGGAATTAATTACAGGACTGATGATAGTTCAATAAACCAGGTGACTGAAATCATCAATTCACATTTACCGGTTTTTCTCGATTCAGCCGATTACCCTGGAATTGATTCAATCATTACCAAAGATGGTATCAAAAAAATAGTTGAAAGCAATTACAGGACCCTGACCGGTCCCGGGGGAATTGCATTAAAGAAATTCATATTAAAAGATCCGTTGGGCCTGAATTTTATTGGTTACCGGAAACTGAGTAGTTACCAGGCCGATGAACAGGTAGAATTGTATGATGGATATTTTCTCACCAAAGATCATCGAAACCTGCTGTTGATCATAAACCCCGCTCTGCCTTCTTCAGAAACAGCTGAAAACGGGAAGTTCTTTGAAGGAGTCGATAACATAATCGCGAATATCTCGCACGATGATTCGTTTTCAGGCATCACCTATTTCGGAGCTCCGGCTGTCGCATCCGGCAATGCGTTGCAGGTGAGAAAAGATTCCATACTAACGGTAAGCATAACCGTAATACTGCTATTGATAACAATAATATTGTTTTTCAGGAATGCAATGGCTCCGTTACTGGTTATTACTCCCGTGATATTCGGCGGGTTATTTTCGCTCACGATATTGTATTTCATACAGGGTAGTATTTCTGTAATTGCTGTAGGTGCAGGATCCCTGGTATTGGGAATTGCTGTGAATTACTCTATGCATTTCCTGACACATAGCAGATTTCAATCCGATCTGGCTGCCACTATCAGGGAACTGGCATTTCCCATGACGGCAGGCAGCCTGACAACAATTGGTGGATTTTTATGCCTGCGCTTTGTTCAGGCACCGGTATTGCAGGACCTTGGCCTTTTCGCCGCATTCAGTCTGGCAGGAGCTGCAATTGCATCATTGGTTTTTCTACCGCATTTTATTTCAATAAAGAAAGAACAGGCCATTGGTGTTTTTACCGGTTCCGGAAAATTGTTTTCGAAAATTAATAACCCGGTTACCAGCCGGTATGGTGTATGGCTGATTGTTATTCTGACACCTGTATTCCTGTATTTTGCAAGGAATGTATCTTTTGAAAGTGATCTTTACGAAATCAATTATATGCCGGAAAATCTGCGCAAAGCAGAGGAGCAGATGAACAGCATTACCACATTTTACCAGAAATCGGTATTTGTACTTACAAGCGGCTCCACACTCCAGGAGGCACTTGAATCCAATGAAAAAATAATCCCGGTTCTCCAATCCTTGAAAGCTGATAGATCTGTACTGACATTCACCGGTGCATCCGCATTGCTTCCTTCATCGAAAGAACAATTGCGTCGCCTGGAACGATGGAATACTTATTGGAATGACGACAAACGGAAAGGCGTATATGAAAATCTGCTTAAAGAAGGTTCTGCATTTAATTTCAAGGAATCCGCATTCCAGCCTTTCATGGATCAGACCGGCACCGTTTATTCTCCCCTTTCCACTTCTGATGCAGCCGTTCTTAAAACTTCAATCCTCGATAATTATATTGAAGAAAAACCGGGGAGCTGGACACTCGTGAACCTGGTAAAGACCGTTCCGGGAAAACAATCCAAAATTTATTCTGCCCTGTCATCCTACCCTGCCAGCAATGCATTCGACAGGCAATATGTGACCGACCGCCTGATGAAGATGGTGAATGATGATTTTAATTTCATAACACTATGGACATCCGCCCTGGTTTTCGTTGCCTTATTGCTGATATACGGCCGCATTGAACTTACACTAATAACATTCCTGCCCATGATGGTGTCATGGATCTGGATCCTTGGGCTCATGGCACTGCTGGACATCCATTTCAATATTGTCAATATTGTATTGTCCACATTTATCTTCGCACTGGGAGATGATTTCTGCATCTTCACCACCGACGGCCTGCAACAGGATTATGCAAAACGATCGGGAAACCTGAAGTCACTTAGGATTTCAATCGCCCTTTCAGCAATTACGACCATAATTGGAATGGGCGTATTAGTACTGGCAAAGCACCCGGCACTGAGTTCCATCGCCCTGGTTTCTATCATTGGTATTTCAAGTGTGTGGTTTATTTCGCAAACCCTGCAGCCGGTACTCTTCCGTTTTCTGATTTCCAATCCGGCCTCCCGGAAACATGAACCGTATACATTTTTTAATATTATCAAATCCATTTTCGCATTCAGCTATTTTATATTCGGTTCAGTTCTCCTTTCGCTAATTGGAATTGTAATGTTTAAGCTGATTCCCGGTAAATCGGCCAGGAAAAGATTTTTGTATCACTATATCCTCAGCAAATTTGCCGGTTCCATGATTTACATCATGACCAATGTGAAGAAGAAAATTATTAATGAATTCAATGAAGAGTTTTCCAGGCCCGCAATAATTATTGCCAACCATTCATCATTCCTCGATATCCTGTTGCTGATCATGCTTCATCCGAAACTGATCCTGCTTACCAATAAATGGGTCTGGAATTCTCCTGTATTCGGAATCGCTGTGCGACTGGCTGAATACTATCCGGTGGCGGAAGGAGCAGAAAATACAATTTCACAATTGTCGGGAAAAGTGGCAGAGGGATATTCCATTGTGGTGTTCCCCGAAGGCACCCGGTCAGTTGATGGAACGGTGGGACGATTTCACAAGGGTGCTTTCTATCTTGCGGAACAACTGAAAACCGATATCCTTCCGATCATTATTCACGGTGCCGCACATACGATGACCAAAGGATTTTTTTACCTGAAGAACGGACAACTAACACTGAACATTCTCAACCGCATTGCACCCGATAACACTCAATATGGGATTACGTACCAGGAACGATCGAAAAAAATCCGGAAATACGTAACCGAACAACTCGCTTTGCTTGATGAAAAAACCGGAACTCCCGGATATTATAAAGATTACCTGGTGCGGAATTACCTGTATAAAGGGCCGGTGCTGGAATGGTATATGAAAGTAAAGCTGAAGCTTGAAAATAATTATGAATATTTCAACGACCTGCTTCCCCGGAAGGGAATGATTCTCGATATCGGATGCGGATATGGATTCATGGGATATATGCTCAGCTATGTATCTCCTTCCCGGCAAATTACAGGTGTTGATTATGATGAAGAAAAAATTGCAATTGCAGTGAACGGTTACGACAAAAAAGATTCACTGAAGTTCCTGCATGCTGATGTAATGAATTTTGAATTTCCCGGACAGGATGCAATTATTCTAAGTGATGTCTTGCATTACCTTCCGGAAAGCGGTCAGGTGAACCTTCTGGAAAAATGTTTCAACCGGCTCAATCAAAACGGAATTATCGTAATCCGGGATGGAGTAAAAGAGCTGACAAAACGACACTTTGGCACCCGTTTAACGGAATTTTTCTCCACCAGGCTGCTGGGGTTCAATAAAACAGGCCAGGAAGGTCTCACCTTCATTTCACGTCAACTTATTGAAGACGTAGCCCGTCGCCATCATTTTACCATCACGGTTTCCGACACCACGCGCTTTACATCAAATGTTATTTTTGTACTTAAAAAGAGAGCGTAGTGGAGAAAGCAAAATCAGTAATTATTATCGGCAGCGGTATTGGTGGACTGGTGTGCGGAGCCATATTGTCGCAAGAGGGATTCCAGGTAACTATACTGGAGGCGAACCGGCAGATTGGAGGCAACCTGCAGACGTTTGTCCGCGACCGTCATATATTTGATTCTGGTGTCCATTATGTTGGCGGACTTGAAAAGGGACAAAATCTTTATAAAATTTTCAAGTATTTAAAAATTATTGATCTCCTGAAAATGGAGAAACTGAATACGGAAGCTTTCGATAAAATCTCTTTTTACAGCGACGGAAGAGATTATGCTCTTGCGCAGGGTTATGACAATTTTATCGATTCACTGATACGTGACTTCCCCGATGATGAGCAGGCCATCCGGAAATATTGCGATGACATGCGTAATATTTGTTCCAAGTTTCCGCTCTACAATCTCCGGGACGGCGATTACCTGGAAAAATCAGAGTATCTTACTATTGACTTAAAACATTACATCGACTCACTTACAGAAAATCAACGCTTGCGGAATGTGCTTGCCGG
>JANWID010000267.1 GCA_025450095.1 Bacteroidia bacterium
AAGAGAAAGACACCAGCTTTTTATAGAGCCTGAAGGATGGAATACCGTTGAGATCTATGTGAATGGTTTCTCCACATCGTTACCGGAAGAAGTGCAATACGAAGCTCTTCGTAATATAGTGGGTTTTGAAAAAGTGAAAATGTTTCGTCCCGGTTATGCGATCGAGTATGATTTCTTTCCACCGACACAGTTGAAGTACACACTGGAAACAAAGTTGATCCAGAACCTATTCTTTGCTGGCCAGATAAATGGCACCACCGGCTATGAAGAGGCCGCTTGCCAGGGATTAATGGCCGGCATCAACGCACATCAGAAAATAAAAAATCTTGACCCGGTAATTTTAAAAAGAAGTGACGCTTACATTGGAGTATTGATTGATGATTTGATCAGCAAAGGGACACAGGAGCCTTACAGGATGTTTACATCAAGAGCAGAATTCAGAACATTGCTCAGGCAAGACAATGCAGATCTGCGTTTGACAGAACTAAGTTACCGGCTCGGACTTGCCTCCCAGGAAAGAATGGATAAAGTGATTGAGAAAAGAAATAGTGTAGATGTAATAAAATCCGTTCTTAAAGAGTTTACTGTAGCGCCGGATGAAATTAATCCCTATTTCACTTCCATCAATTCTTCCCTGATCGCAGAAAAACAAAAAGCTCAAAAGATATTACTCCGTCCTGATGTTGAGTTGGATGAATTAGCTGATGTGTTACCGAAGCTAAAAGAAGTATTAAAAGATTATTCAAAAGATGCACTTGAACAAGCTTCCATACAAGTGAAATATGATATTTATATAGAAAAAGAAAAAGAATTGGTGAAACGAATGTCTCAATTAGAAGAACTCGAAATCCCAGAAACATTTGATTATAAGAAAATTACTTCCCTGGGAAATGAAGCAAGAGAAAAGCTCAATAAGATCAAACCCAGGACACTTGGGCAGGCTAGTCGAATTTCTGGCATTAATCCAAGTGATGTACAGATATTGATGGTGTTTATGGGGAGGTAGTAGGTAAGTTAAATTAGAAGAAGTACTTTAGGTTTCAATTTTAATCATAAACGGCTTGAATGAAAACAAATTTTTTAAGGCTCTGTTTAGCCGTCTTAATACTTCAGTTTGCTTATTCTTCCTTGGGCCAGTCTCCCTGGACAGCTACTACTTTTCGTTTTTCAAAAGACACTGGCAGTTTAGTAAATATGACCGGGGCAACTCCGGTTATATATTCTGGTACGCAACCAATTACTTCGGGTCTGCTAAATTTTCCTTCAGGTTTTACTTTTCATTATGGCTTAAAAACATATTCAAATTTTTCGGTTTGCAAATATGGGTTTGCAAGATTGGGAAATGATATAGCAAATAATAACCCCGATTTACAGGATGAGGTAATTGTTCCAATTTATAATACCACCAACTGGACCCTTGGCAGCTATTTGTTAACCGGGGCATCCCCTAATAGAAAGTTCATTATTCAGTGGGATGGTGTGATGCAACCAACGGGTCAACAAACAAAATTCCAGGTTTGGTTGTCAGAAAGAACAGGAAAAATAGAAATTGTTTATCAATCCTTAGATGGTTTATATGGGTATTCAAGTTTCTGGGATTACAAAATCTATTGCAGAACATCCATCCTTCAGCAAAGCACAATTGCAGCTCTTAAGATTAATCCAAACAACGCATTGCCCACAATAAGTTATTCCACCATTTTATTAAGCCATGACAGTATTTCTGCAAGAACAAGGTTTATTTTACAACCAGATACAATTAAACCGGCAACTCCAACCCCGTTAACTTTTTCCAATATTCAGGCCGGTTGTCTTACTGTTCAAATAGCAGACAACTCAACCAATGAATCGCTCTTTCAGCTTGAAAGATCAGATGATAACACGACCTTTTTCACTGAAACGAAAATTTATTCCTCTAATCCGCCGGCAACAGGTCCCTTGCTATACAATCAGACAAAACTGCAACCCTTTTGGAACTATAAATACCGGGTATTTGCCAGCAATGGTTTTTGGAATTCAGACACAGTGACCAATACGGTGCAAACACTAATGCCACAAATAAACGGGATCAAACAAATTCCCGGAGACTATCCTTCCGTTACTGCATTGTTACAGGATGCGGCTTGTAAACATCTTGGCCCTGATCTTGTAATTGAGTTAAAAAACACCTATATTTTTGCTAACGAAACTTTGCCGGTAGCTTTTGGTAAAACACTCCAGAATCGCTTTATTAATTCAATTGTGATCCGCCCGGCAATTGGCGCAACCATCAACTGGGAGGCAAATACCAATAATGCAATTCTTTATGTGGATAGCCTGAAGCATTTGTTTATTGATGGAAGGCCCGGGGGGATTGGAAATAACCGCAATTTCACCATTAAACAAAACAATCCCCTCAAATATGTAGTTCACATTTTAAACAGCGCTGATTCCGGGGGCCTGAGGTATTGTAATATCATTTCAAAGCCTTATGCAAGTAATGATGATATACATTCTGTACAGGTTGACTCCAGGGATTCTTCTTTCGTAAAAAGAACCGGGGTTAATTCCTTTAGTCTTTCCAATTGCTACCTGGCATCCGACGGCGCCGCCAGCAGCAACCTGCTTCACCTGGAATCAGAGGATACTGTTTCAAATCAAAATTTTGTTATAACAAATAATGAATTTAACAGGTTTAGCACGAACGCTATACTTGTTGAAAGTGGCGGCAAGAATGGTATAATAACCGGAAACCATTTTTACCAAACTGAACCCTTTACCACACACGGAAATTTTTCAACCGGTAGCTCTTGTATCAAACTATTAAACACAGAGAATATTTCAATCGTGGATAATTATTTTGGGGGTGGGGATCCGATATGGGGGCAGGGTAGTTTTGTTGTTGACCAGACTTCCAGCGACATTTTTTCTTTTATTTATTATGAAAATACCACTCCTTATAAACGACTTACGGTAAATAACAACAAATTTGGAAATATCTATACCCGTAACAACGATTGGACTCGTTTGGTATTTGTCACTAAAGGCGGCCTATCATTTACCAATAATATCATAGGTACTGTCGATTCTGTTTTTTCTCTTAAATCAGACGGACTTCTTACCCTGGTCGATGTGACCTTGGGACAAACTGTCGTCACCAATAATTTTTTCAGCGGCATCCATTCCGGGGGAACTGCATTTGTACACACGTTTATGGGAGACACCCTTACAGTTAAGAATAACGATTTTGGCGGAAAGGATGCTATCAATCAAAATACCAGCGTTTCAGGTATGTATGGTATTTTGGGGTTTTCGCAGGATTCCATTGTTACTTTCACTTCAAATCTATTTCGCGGATGGACAAGCTCACACAGCATTCATGCAATCAGCAAAAATCCTGGTATTGGCTCAGAAAAACATATTAAACTGGTTGTGGACTCTAATAATATTCATAGCCTGCATTCAAAAGGCCGTATTTGGGCGATGGACCTGACAACAGGTAAATCAAAAACAATCAACCGGATTTCCAATAATCAGATCTATTCTTTATCGAGCACAGGCGAAAACACCAGTGGGGGAACTCCAGCTGGTTGGCTGAGAGGAATATATGCGGGTATCGTGGATGACGATACAGCCATTAATCCCCAATGCGAGTTGCAGATATATGGAAATAGAATTCATTCTTTCAAAACCTCCAGGACACCCACAACAAATCTGTTCGCAATTGATGGTATCATCGTCGGTTCAACCAACACTAAAATCTGGAACAATGATATTCGCTTAGGCCTTGATCCGCTGGGACTGCAAAATGATAGCACCTCCGCAATGTCTGCCATTAGCGGGTCGGCATTAAATAATTTGTTAATTGAACATAATTCAATCTTCCTGGGTGGAAAAGGGTTCAGGAGCTATGGGATTACAGTTCCGGTTCAAAGTGGAACAATACCAAATAATATTATTACTAACAATATCATTGAGATTGACCGGATCAATATGAATCCGACGGTGCCACATGAATTTATTAAGATGGATGCCGCCAGCAATGTTAGTGCAAAAAATATCTGGTATGCGACGAATGACTCTGCTAACGTAAGTTCATTGCTCCAATCATTTAAACAATCCTGCAATTGTGATCAGACTAGTTTTGTGGCGAATCCCAGGTTCATTAACCCGACAGGCGATAGCGTTAGTTATAATCTAGGTTTGAATACAGGCAGCGCTGCAGATTCTACCGGAACACCCAGTCTACTTACTATTCCAACCGATATAAACGGACTTAACAGGAGCAATCATTCTCCTGTTGATATAGGAAGTCATGCGGCAACTCCCTGTGCAACCGGAACAGCGCCTCAAATAACTATTACTACACCTGTTGCGGATACGGTCAGGATATGTCCTGGCAATACTGTTACACTTAACGCTTCAATCAGTGGAGGTAGTTTTCAAACATTGCAATGGCAAAAAAACATGGGTAATATTTCCGGTGCCACGGGAACATCTTACACGGCTAATTCAGGGGGTATTTATCGTTTGGTTGGAAAAAACCCTTGTATGCTGGTCGCCAGCAGATCGATATTTGTAATCCTCAATACAAGCAATGTTTCTCCTTCGGTAACTATTTTTACAGCTAATACAACGGTGTGTGCGGGAGCAACAGTAAACTTTACAGCCAATGCATCGAACCAGGGTACGGCGCCGGTTTATCAATGGCAGGTGAATGGTATTAATGTGGGTACCAACTCTCCAGCCTTTTCTTCTTCGTCATTGACAAATAACAGCCAGGTAAAAGTTATTGTTACCAATACAACCACCTGTTCTGCAACACCGACAGCAACAAGTAGTATCATTACAATGACCGTCAATCCAATGGTTATAGCTTCCATTACTATAGCTGGAAACACCACAATAATTGCCGGGCAAAGCACTACACTTACTGCTACTCCTGTTAATGGAGGACCTAATCCTTCTTATCAGTGGCAGGATAGCACAACTACACATAATTGGCAGAACATAGCAGGGGCCTTTAATCCCACACTGGTATATAACCCCATATCAACAGGAAATAAGGTTCGATGCAATATGATCAGCAGCGCAAACTGCTTGATTAACTCAACCACTGTTTTTAGCAATGTTCTTGTATTCACAGTAAATACAGTTACAGCCATCAACCCGGTTAATGGTTCCAATTATGGTATCAGGTATTATCCAAACCCCGTCAATACTGTATTATTTATAGACAGCCTGAAGTTGTCAGACAAATGGCAAACACTTGAGATAAAAAGCATAGACGGAAAATCTGTTGTTCCGGTTATAAGTATTGCCAACAGAACTACAACATCAGTCAATGTGGGGCGATTGCCAGGATGCCTGTACATTGCAGTATTGCGAAAAAAGAACGGTATCCCGGCTTATCTTAAATTTATCAAACAATAAAATATTTATTCCGGGTTATGTGCGAATACTAATGCCGTTTATCGGGAGCTGATAAACTATTCCCCGGCAAATGCGCTTTTTATTTCACGCTCTCTTCCTGTCAACGTATTATGCTTGACTCCCATTATTAATCCTCTGCATTTAGAACTTGCACACTGGCATTGAAAGGGCTCCATGTTTTCGTCCAGGAATTCAGCATAATCAAGTGTCAGTTCTTCCCCTTTAGATATGTTTTTTAAAGCTATTTCATTGAGACCGTCAAAAAAAGTGTTGGGGTCGCAACTATGATTTTGAGGAGCCCATTCGGCCGGATCATCATCCCAAAGAATAAAAAGTTCCTCGCTGACGGGATAAGCATACCGGCGGAAATGCAGCTTTTCTTCCTCATTCCAGTTCTTTTCAACAAATCGTTTGGTAATGACCCGTTGCGATTTGCCTTCTCCTTGAAAAATAATTTCTCCTTTTTTTATATTGCGGCTGGCATAGATGCCATAACCAGCAATGGAATTACCTTTCATTACATAAGGTTTCATCTTCCTTTTATGACGGGCAATCCCTTCTGCGATGATATGCCTTAAAAATCCAGCCTGGCCGATCTCATCATATTTCAATACAAAATCCGCCGAACCCTCATAACCGTCTTTATAGAAAACAGAACAGGTCAGGTTCATTTCCAGGAAATAAACCTGTCTTTTATCGTTTACCCTGAAATCGAGACGGCCATACCCAACAGCATTCACGGCTTTAAACATTTTTTCTGCCACCTGCCGGATCTTCT
>JANWID010000268.1 GCA_025450095.1 Bacteroidia bacterium
ACACAGGTAACAATTGTAGAAGTAAACGTGGTTGTATGAAAGGAGTTGTAAACTGTAACCGGACCATTGGGTTCCGAAAATGTTCCACCTACATTTGATGACCATTGATAAGTATATGGCGCTGTACCACCTGTAACAGTCACTGAAAACGTATCGGTAGCATTGGCATTCATGTTCGCAGCAACATCTGCTGAAAGAGCAGGAGCTTTATGTTTTCCGGCAAGGAAAAGGAAATTGAAAAATGCACGCTGACCTGCAATGTATCCTCCTGTAGTGCCTTCATTCATGTCGTGCCCACTGGTGTACATTACCAATCCATTTGTTGTATCACCGAATGCAGGTCCATAAACCATTAACACGCCTTCTTTAGGAGATGCATAGGTTCCGGTGACAGCAAGCCGTTTTGTAGTTGATCTCCATCCGCCGGTTGACATTGGAACATACCATTTCTCAGAACCATTTGCTCCAACAGACTGCACACTACCCATGAATTGCATCACCGGATCATTGGGATAAAAATGAGTCACAGCACCCGGTAAAGGTTTGGCATGTACTTCCGGGTTGAGTCCGCATTTACCGGAACCCCAGCATTGCAATCCGTTTGTGGTAAGATAATTCAGTTGTGTAAATGGAATTGTTGGTTTAATACAGTATTCCATCATGCTAACGGAATGGCATTGCATCCAGATAAAGGATTTCTGAACCGTGACGAAGTTGTAAAGATATTGGTGCGTTGCCCAGGTAGGATCTCCATGCGGATTGATCCAGATATCATGACAGGCATTCAGGTTTGACGGAGAATTGATTTCGTATGAAGATGCCGGAATTGCTGCGTTCGCGAAATAGTTGCTGATAATGGTATCATTTCCCGAAAGGTTATCAATCATCACCCGTGGGAATGCTGTAATATCCATATATACGGGGACCGTTATATCCGAAACGCTGTAGTTACCCACAACTCCCTGCGTGATCCAGTAATTTATCCTGCTTGCAACTGATGTTGTTATAAATGCAGCGGGAATAATAAATGTTCCTCCCTTGTAGGTAACTCCGTTGTGAGTAAAGTCAGCTCCATCTTTAATTTTAGTTTGTGATATAATCCACTTTACAGGAATGTTATAAGTTTTATTCATTTCATAGATCATCCCGTAAGGCTTTAAGCTGTTGGCCTTTGTTTGAGTTGCTGAGCCCATATTGATAATAAATGAACCGGCTGCAATGGTCTCGTCGGAAGTAGCCTTTACTTCCCTTATAATTCCTGTGTTGAGGTATATGAACATGCTGAAAAATACCAGCAATCCAATACCTGACAATAAGGTGGCTATCAGTATCTGCTTGTTTTTCAAGCGAATACTAAATTTTTGCCGAATTTTGAATGTCATTTGTCGGTAGAATTTATTTGACGTAATACGTTCATTGTAATGTTTGGTTGCGAACTTTGGTTCAATACTTGAGTCCGGGGGCCGGCGAAAATCCGTTTCGGGTCGGCATATTTTTTAGCCGTCAAAACTTATAAATTCGCTAAACGGGAATGAGTTTCCCGCAATTCACCAAACCTAATTTCACCTCACATGAAAAGAAATCTGCTATTGCTTCTGTTCCTGGCTGCATATTTTATTGTGCAAACCAATCCGCTTAATGCCGGCGGCTCTCAACCTCTTTGGACGAAATCCAACAGTGTTAACTGGCAAAAAGTAACATCACTTGGTCAATTAGTGGCATCCACCCCGAAAGGACTCATTGGTATCAATACCGATACAGGAGCGGAATTATGGGTCATTACTGAATTAAAAAATGCACCGGAATCATCCTACGAACAGGTTCCACAATCACCTTTTATTCTGGTCTCATCAGCTGAAGGCGGTAAAAACATATATATCGTTGATCCGGTTGAAGGCAAAATTGTTTTCAGCTCATTGGAAGCCGGTGTTGTGGAGGTAGTCGACAGATATTTCCTTTATCAGAGTAATAAGATCATGGTTTTGGGAAGCGGTAAATCCGGCAAATCAACAGAAACTGTGATGGTGGATATGGCTTCCGGAAAGAAATTATGGTCAAAAACCGGCGCCTACAGTTTTATCACCGGTGCACGCGATTTGGGAAACAACGAAGTTCTCATTACCTCTGCATTTTTCGCTTCAAAAGTGAATGCTGTTTCCGGCGATGAAATATGGAAATCACCTATCGATCCTAAAACAGCCGGAATGGCTTCTGTGCTGGGTATGCTGGAAGGTTTTGCTTCACAAAAACTCACGAAAGATGATATCATGGCACAGCTGATCACTACCCCGGAAAAGCCGGACCTGTTTATGATTGCAGCGCAAAAGAAAAATGAATCCGTCAAAACCGATTCAAAGGGAGCAAAAACAGTGAGCATTTCGTATACGTCTGTTTATATGGCGTTTGATATTTCTACCGGAAAACATCAATGGCCGGCTGTAGTGGAAATGAAGTTTCCACTCGGAGTAAGTTATGCAGCAAAGCAAGGACTGGTGGTCTGCTCAGCATCCGATGGAAATGTAAATATGCTTTCTTATACTGATGGCAGCAGGATGCTGGGTAAAAAAGGCGGCGGGTTAGGTTTGAAAGGACCCGGTGCAGGAATGGCACCCCTTAGTGATGGTAAGCTGCTTATTGTAAGTGGCAATGGAAACAACAGTGCGCTCACCGTGCTTGATCCTCAAACCGGTTTACTCACCTTTGATAAAGCTGTAAAAATTAAAGGCAATGTTAATTACACTTCAATGCTTCCCAAAGGAGTACTTGTGGGAACCGATGCGGAGGTCAATTATCTCAATACGGCTACAGGAGAATGGTATTTTGCAGAAGCTCTTGAAGGAGGATCCGGTCTCATCGCGGATAACGAAGAGAGCGTATATGTTTTTAATACGGGTGACAACCTGTTATATGTTATGGAAACAGGAGGTACATCTATAAAACCGTTGAGTACAGTGCCGGTTCAATTCCAGGGTAAGGAAAAACCTAAAGATGTGGAGATTACTTCGAATGGTATCCTGATTACTTCAGATCAGAACCTGGCTTTAATATCGAAAGATGGGAAGATTGTATTTAACCAGTACTATCCCGCACCGGGTGTTTCCGATTTTAGAAAGGCATTGCTGATTGCGTCTGCTGTAAGAGCTGCATATTATACAGCCGCGTTTACCGCATACTCAGCCGCATTCGGTGCAACTTCTCAATCCATTAATGTAAAGGATCCGGGTTCGCAGGCAACAAAAGATGTGACTGCAGATATCTCACGGGTATTCGGAAGTGCCGCTGTAACTGGTGCGGGTTATACTGCTACCTATATAAAAATGGCGACACAACGTTTTAAAGCAACCACACAGGCCCAGGAGTATATGCTGATTATGACCACCGAAACAAAAAAAGACAGCAAGCTGATCCAGGTGAGCAAAGCTGATGGGAAAGTAATGACAACGATACCTCTGGGCAAGGACAAACAACCCGTGTATGATGTGGATATGGTGGAGGGAAAGCTGTACTATATGAAAGATGCGTCCACGATGGAGTGCTACAAATTTTAATTAGGTACGGATTACAGATTCTTTGCCTACGCGTAAAAGGATATGATTACAGATTTTCTCGACTATATCAATCTGTAATCATATCCCGGTTCTTCCAGGTGAGCAAAGCCGATGGGAAAGTGATGACATCGATACCTCTGGGCAAAGACAAACAACCGGTGTATGATGTGGATATGGTGGAAGGGAAGCTGTACTATATGAAAGATGCTTCCACGATGGAGTGTTATCGGTTTTAAGAAGGCAGGGGATTACAGATTCTTTGCCTACACGCAAAAGGATATGATTACAGATTTTCTCGACTATATCAATCTGTAATCATATCCCGGTTCTGCGAAATAGAATCTGTAATCCCCTGCTTTTTTTATCCTTCTTCCAGTTTTAAAACCTGCGCAAGCGTTTTTAAAACACGCTCGTGATTTTTGACATAAGGATTCGTGGTATCCCAAACGTATCCGGCAAGCACTGAACAAATCTGGCGTTGAATTTCAGGATTGGGTTCCTTCGCAAAGAAAATATCCTGCAAATGACCATCGTACCAACCCATAACGTATGAACGGAATGTGTTTACTCCTTGCATCATCACGTCGGTGTATTCCTGTTGCCAGTCTACAGCCTCTCCATTTAACTGTCGGCAAACCAGTGTACCGGCCAGTTGGGCGGATACTGTTGCAAGGGTAACTCCTGACGAAAATACCGGATCAAGAAATTCGGTAACATTTCCTGTAAGCACAAAACCTTTTCCGAAGAAAGTATTGGTTGACATAGACCAGCTCTCCAGGGTGCGTGCGTTAAAAATAAATTCAGCATTTTCAAATCGCGTTTTCAACTCCGGCTCTGAATCAATCAATGCAAGCAACTGTTCGTGTGTATCGCCTGGAAATTGTTTGAAAAATGAAATATCACCAACAAATCCCACTGAAGTGTTGCCATTTGAAAACGGAATGATCCAGATCCAGACATCGGGACGGTATAACACCACTGTGATCCGGTTGGGCTCATGATAGGCTTGCCTTTTAGGATCGCGGATATGTGCAAAAATAGTTTTGCGTGGTGGCAGGTTAGATGGTTTGTCGAGGTTAAACAACCTGGGAATTACCCGGCCATAGCCGCTACCATCAACAATAAACTTTGCTGTAATTTCTTTCTTGTTTCCATTTACATCTTCAACGGTAGTGATGGAACCGTTTTCTGTAAAAACAATTCCGGTTACCCCGGTTTCGAAATCAATGGGCACTCCCATTCTTTGTACTTCATCGCAGAGAACCTGGTCGAATTCAGCTCTTGGTACCTGCCAGGTCCATTTCCAGCCTTCCGTAAAGCTTTCCGAAAAATTAAAATCACAGATTCGGCCGTGCTTCACAAACTTAGCCCCGAATTTTTCCTGGAATCCTTTTTTCTTTAATGCTTCAAGAAATCCTGCTGATTCCAGTGCTTCCATACATCGTGGCAACAGGCTTTCGCCAATTACGAAACGGGGAAACTTTAATTTCTCAACAATTTTTACTTTAAATCCCTGCTGGTTGATAATGGAAGCTGCTACGGTTCCCGAAGGGCCTGCACCAATTACCAACACATCTACATTTTCTGAAATCATTTCCTCAATTATGTTTTTTTATCTGGTGAAAATTTAATGTGAATCACTTTTGATCCACGGTTTTTTTATTTGTTTTTTAATAAGGTTACATCCGGATCATATATAAAATCAACGGTACCGGTTTTTACAGGAACCATTTCCGATTCAGAAAAAGTATCGTTCCAATTAATACTTAAAACGGAAAACTGCATATCAGCGATCTTGCCGGGAATATTAAAGATCGCAGTAAACTTAATGTCATCTCCCGGCATAAGAACTTCTTTGGTATCCTTATGATTGTTGTTGGCAAATTCCTGCCCGTCTTTAAGTTTTACTGATAATTTCGTCGGATCCACAAAAGCTACTTTTTTACCCATGTAAACACATTTAAATTCAGCTTCCGTTTGTTTGGTGGTTTGTTTTGATTTTTCCAGCGAACAATTGCAGTCACCGGCGGTAAACGAATTTTTTGCAGCCGGCAGCTGGAAGTTCTCTGCTTTTATAACAATTCCGTTGGCTTTTACCCGGTAAAATCCATTCAGTTCCAGTTTCAGTTTGTCAACGTGGAATTTATTATCACCCGTAACTTTCAGTGTCTTGGATTCGGATTTAAGCGGATCGATTGAAAAATTAATTTTGGACAACATTGTTCCTTTTGGATGGTAACTTCCGTGATCGTAAATAAACTTGGTTTCGGCTCCTTTCACATATATATAATCACTGGTTTTGTTGGTGATATTCAATTCCACCAGAGTAAACTCCTGTTGAGAGTGCGCGTTTTTAAAATCAATTTTAATGTCGTCATTTTCATAAGGTGCAACATTGTAATGATTTTCGTGTTTGGGATCGGAAGGCGAAAGCTGTGCATTTACCAGGGAAATGCAGCAGCAAATAACAGCAAGTGTTGAGATGGTAAATTTCATATAAGGTGTTTTGGATTTTGGAGCACAAATGTACGTTTTTCAGCTGTTCCAGCACAAGTTTTGACTAAATTCATTTTCACTGAAGATGAAAACTTATCTCAGATCAATAAAACGGGTAGGCTTCCGTTTTCCTTCGCCCTGTTGCATTTGTTGAATTTCAGCCAGGCTCATGAATTCTATATCGGGCACAATTCGTAAAGCCGATTGAAAGGCATGCCGGATATCGGTTTCAGGAAGTTCCGCTCCTGGCTTCAGTGCGAGGTGAATCTTCAGCTCATCGGTGCCCAGTTCATTTTTAAATAAACTTATCGCATAATCCAGCACGGCATCCAATCCATTGAGGAGGTTAAAAATTGCCTGGGGATACAGGGTAGTGCCCCGGAGTTTGATCATCTGTTGCTTTCTGCCTGCCACCGGGCTGATCCGTACAGTTGTTCGGCCACAGGCACACGGTGCATCATACCAGGTACAAATGTCACCTGTGTTGTATCGCAGCAATGGCATTCCGGTCACGCCAAATGTAGTGATCACAAGTTCACCGTATTCTCCGGCTGGCAATACTGTTGACTGATCATCGACAATTTCAAACAAGAGCAATTCGGCATTGTGATGTCCGCCGCAGCCATAATCACATTCCGTAAAGGCTGTTTGTTGCTCCGTTGAAGCGTATGTTGAATAAAGCTGAACATCCCAATGCTCCCTGATCCGTTTTCCAAGCGCATTGAGATGTAATTTTTCATCCCTGATATTTTCACCGATACAAATAATCTTTTTAACACTGGATGTCTCCAGTGATAATTTTTTCTCTTTGGCATAAGCTACCATTCCTGCAATAAAAGATGGAACTGCTACGAGTACCGTAGGCCGCATCCGTTGAATGGTTTCAATCTGCATAGCGAAATTTCCAGGACCACCCCTGATAATTGCTGCACCGGTTGAACGGGCACCGAGGTAATATGCTATACCTGCCATAAACTGCCGGTCAAGAGAAAGCATCAGCAAAATGGTATCTTCAGAGGTTACTGAAGCGCATTTGAATGATTCATGTTCGTTAATCGCCAGTCGGTTCAGATCGTGTTCTGTTAATGCAATCACTACAGGCTTTCCGAGCGTGCCTGATGTTGTACAATATTCCGCGACAGCACCGGGATCAACACACAAAAAATCCATGTTGTGATTCTGAAGATCTGTTTTTGTGACAATCGGAATTTTCGCAAGGGCCTTAATGGTATTGATAGAATTTACATCAACCTGGTGCTTCCGGAAATGATCCTGGTAAAAAGGAGAATTCTTCTCAAGATACCGAAGGAGCTTTTTCAATTCTTCCTCCTGGTATTTTATCAGTTTGTCCTGGGATTCGTATTTTAGAGTGGTCATCATGTCAAATTGCTTTTTCAATCACTACCATGGCGCATGAAATATCTTTCAGATGTGACAGTGAAAGGTGAATGATACCAATTCCGAATTCCAGGAGTGCTTTTTCAGAAGCTCCGGAAAAATGAAATTCCGGTTTGCCTGCATCGTCACTTCTTACTTCAATTTCGTTCAGCGTTAATCCTCCCGGGAAACCGGTTCCAAGTGCTTTAAGCAATGCTTCCTTGGCAGCAAACCTGGCTGCATAATGTTCTGCTTTGTTTGCCTTGCTTTCACAATAGGCAATTTCTGAAGTGGCAAAAACATATTCACGGAAACCTTCGTCTTTAGCAATTTTTTCTGCCACACGAAGTGTTTCAATCAGATCAATCCCTATACCGGATACCATTCTTCAATTTTCAACCTGTTATTTTTTCTCTGCAAAGTTTAATTTGAGCACGAATATATGCTACTTCGGCCTTGGTGGCAATTTCTTTTTGAAGTGCTGATCCATAATAATTCATCGCCACCGTATAATTCTCTTTTCTGAAACAATAATCACCGGCAAGCACATAGGCCTGGTAGTATTGCGGGTTCAGGCTTACCAAGCGGGACGGATCAATATCTTCACCATCTGCCATCATTTGACGAAGTTCTCTGTACTCTATAAATCGACGGTAATCTTCTGTTCCCATAAAAGGATCAGCGGCTATGGATTGTGTGACATCGCTGATTTCATTATTGGTAGAGATACCTTTCATGCTAAAAACTTTTTTCAAATCATAACATCTGAATGCACCCAATTGCCACGGTTGTGTCGACACCCAAACCAGGCGATTTTCAGGTTCAAAGATTATAGCATGATGGGCTATGAGCTGGTTAATTGATTTTTCATTGCCATAACCTATAAAGGAGTTTTTCATTCCAGAACGGTCGCGGAGAATGGAAGCAGTTATTGCAGGTGTGTTCTCCTTCAGGGTATCAATTAGTTCAAGCAGGTGTTGATTCCGGTAAACGGAAGCACTTTGTTCCATTTGTTTCCTGTTACTTTCGATTGAACCAAGATAAGCACTCTGGTAATGATTGGCACAGGTAATATAATTCCCGGATGGTTCAAATACTACCAGTGTATCGGGAGTAATTTCAATGCTGATCGCTTTTTTATCCGCAGAGGAAACAACCAGGAATGATTCTGAAACAAACGTCTTTCGGGATCGTGCAATACGAACAGCATCTTCAAAATTGTGTGAATACTGGAGAATTTCCCTTGCAAGAAGTGAAATGGGTGTAGCGGATCCGGATGGTATTTCCGATTTAGCTGCATTGAGTGTTATGCTTAGTCCTTCCAGGTTCATGCCTGATACCACACCAGTCATTCCTCCCCAGGTAACCATCATAAATGGAATTCCCTTATCTGGCTTTGTAAATTGTACGATTTTGTTTTCAGCGAAGCGGTCACCAACATAAAAATCAAAATTTCTTCCTGCCAGGAGTAATCCGTTTTCAGATTTGTCATCCCATGTTGCAAATGATGTGCAGCCTACCAGTGCAAGATTCTGCAGGGCGTGACCAATATCATGAGCCGCATGATAGTTCAACAATCGCTGGTACGGAGTGCCAATATAATTGAATTCGTCTGAAGCGGATTTTGAAACACCGAGTATTTCCAGCTTGAACTCTTCAGGCACATTATCATCGAGATCACGGTTGAACCATCCAATGAAATATCTCAGGAAATTCCTGTAAAAAGCGGAAGGAACAATCCGGCTGATCTGCTCGCTGAAAACTTCCTCCTGGTAATGAATAAGCTCCTTTGCAAGCACACCATTGACAAGGCCCCGTTGGTAAGGTTTACCTTCGACGTACATTTCCCACAATCCGGATTCACTTTTCCTCAGCCAGTTATTTCCTGAAACAAAACAATTTTCAGCAAGCGTTCGTCGCACCGGTAGTTCCGTTTGATTGCCAGGATCAGGTGGAGTGGTTGCCGCTACAATCAGCACATATGTTACCAGACCTGCAAGTGCCAGCATGAGTATGCCGGCTGTATAAATGAATATGCGGATCAGCTTACGCATGTTGTGCTTCGTCAATTTTTTGAATCAGTGTGGACATGCCCACGAGAATAGAGCATGTTACTACGGAGCTTATAGAAACTCCCAGGATACCATGCAGGTTTATATTCTGCCCGGTGAGTAAAAGATTTTCGACTTTGGTGCGAGGAGAAATAAATGTCTTCAGCGGATCTTTAAAGTCTTTTACGATGCCATAAATAGATCCATCATCAGTTCCCATATAATCCCGGAATGTTAATGGAGTGGATGTGTAATAATTCCGGATAGCCTGGCGCAGACCCGGAAATTTTTTTTCCGTGATCGCTATTAGTTTTTCAGCTTTTCGGTTCTTAAAGGCTTCATATGTTTCGCCACGGTCATTGGGTCGGCCAACCGTATTGTGGATTCCGGCCCATTCTTTAACTTCGCTATATTTCATATAAGCCATAACCGTTACACCATCCGCATACTGATTCGTGTGTCCACCTCCTGAAAAAAACAATGCATAGGATTTCGGCCAGGTTTCCTCATCATAATCCATCGATGTCCAGACATCCTCTTCCAAAAAGCAATAGTAGTTGGTTTGCTCATAAGGTATAAGGCCTGGTTTCAACGTTATGTTAACTGTGAAAAATGATATGGAATTTTCCAGGCTGTTAATACGGTTACGGTAAGCATGTCGTATGTGTTCGGAATCGGTAATCCTGAGTGTGTTTACGGGATGAATATTGGAAATAAAATAATCGCCATGAAATCTGCTGCCGCTCCTGGTTTCCGCATATTCTACATTTACACCTTCTACATGCAGCTTTGTGACTTCGGTCCGGTTAATTATTGAACCGCCATTTTTCATTATACTCCTGCAGAGGTATTTTGCGATTTGTGATCCGCCTGTTATAAAACGGTATGAACTTTCAATGTAGCTGTTCAAAACAAGCGCATGAACATAAAAAGGTGTCTTGTTCGGTATGCCTGCGTAGAGGAGATTATTTCCGGCAA
>JANWID010000269.1 GCA_025450095.1 Bacteroidia bacterium
GATGGTACGGGTTCCTCCGGGGTAATGCTTATGGAAACAAACAATGTGTCGTCATCCAATTACGATATTCTGGAAAACTATGTCGAAATCCGCAACGGTAGCTCGGCCATTAGCGGATCAAGCCTGAAGGAAGCAGCAATAGACCATAACATTATTCGACTGTTGGGTTCCCCATCTTACATGCTGAATGGCATAATGCTGGAGAATGGCGAAAGTACGAGGATTACTTGTAATACGATTACCGGTGATGATGTAAGCGACACTCTGAAAACAGGAATTTTAGTAAGTATTTCCACAGAAACTCAGGTTTCATGCAACGAAACAGATAGTACCGGGTTTGGATTCTTTTTTGGTGGAATTAGCCCGGAAACTTCTTTCACAGGAAATAAGATAACAAATCATTTTGAGGGACTGCGTTTGAATAACGTAGCAGTGATTGACACTCAACCCCACGCTGGGAACCTATGGATTGGCAGCTATAGTAATTACGGTGCTGTAAATATGAATTGTGTTCCATCGTCAAATCTTTTAGAATCATTATTTGAAGTTAATTCCACTCCTGATCCGGATCTGTTACCCTCAACTCCTACATCAACTCCAAATAACGTCGGTTGGTTTGATCCTTTGTTAAGTGGTACAGCCTTTGACTGCATCACCTATTCAGTTTGTGGCTCTCCCTCCTTGATGGCGGGTGATGGAGGAAGCGAAAATTTAATGATGCTCATTGCCAATGATAGTACTCTGACTTCTGATTTCATACCCGAATCAAAAGTAATGGCCAGACAGTATTTATATAAGGAATTGCAACAGGATATTTCACTGGTTTCGAGCAATGCGGCCTTTGAAGAGTTTGTAACGGCCCAAGAGCTTGAGACGACAGGTTATTTATACGAGGTCAAAAAAACATTACAGGAAGCCTACTTTTTTAACAGCGCAGTGAAAGATTCATTACTCAGTAGCTATGACTTCATTAAACAATTCACCGATAGCATTTTTGTATTGGATAGCCTGGAAGCGCTGAGCCCGGGAGCTTATACTGAACAACGTAAGAATTTTATGCAGGAAATATTTTTTAAAAGGTCTTCTATTGCAGGTCTCTTGAATCAGCATCAGAATTACCGATACGGTAAAATAAGCGTTGCATTGCAACAGAACACGCTTGTACAGCCTGAAGAAATTCCGGAGTTGAATGAAAAAATAATCAACGAAATGGAGGTGGCTTTAAAAAATAGCGGAACGGCTGCCATCATCGGCAATCAGAGCTTGATTTTGTCAGTTGCAGTGCAATGTCCTTACATAGGTGGTACGGCTGTTTATCGTGCGCGTGCATTGACTTCATTGTTTGGTTGTACAATTGCTTATGATGACCAGTCGGAATGTGCTCAACAAGGCATATATAGAAATGTGAGTACGACGACAAATACTTTTCAAAAATTCAGATTGATCCCCAATCCTGCAAATGAAAGTGTTGAAGTATCGATAACAGGATATAAAACCGGCACCTGCAACCTGACCATTTCAAACAGCATGAATCAGGTGATGCAATCCTGTGCATTCAATTGTTCTAGTAAAATATTCCGGATGAATACCTCAAAGCTGTCGCAGGGAATTTATAAGGTAAGCTTTGTAATAGATGGCAAGCATATAGGAACAGAAAAGCTGATTATTGTAAGATGAACAAGCTGTTACTGTTAGGATTAATTGTGTTCATTCCCTTTCAATTGCTGTCACAAGGAATGAACAATACCTGGTTGCTTGGGAACGATCCAGGATGGATAAATTTCGGTAGGATCGTCTTTGATTCATCATCTTATCAGCTGACTACCGAAACACGAAAAATGTCCTTCAAAGGAACTCAGGCCACCATCAGCGATAACCAGGGCAACTTCTTAATGAGCAGTAACGGTGTTTGGATTGCCAATGCCAATAATGATACTATGTTGAATGGGGCGGGATTGAATCCTGGATATTATGTACAAAACTGGCCTGACGGATTAGTAATAACTAATGGAAATATTATTGTTCCTTATCCAGGTGATACAACTAAGTTTGTATTATTTCATCAAACTCGTAATAGTCCAAATCATCCTTCAGAACTGCTATATTACTCGATAATAGATAAGACTTTAGATAATAATCTAGGAGGAGTAATATCAAAAAATGATACAGTGCTGCAAGATACAATTAATTGGGGCTTAACAGCATGCAGACACGCAAATGGCCGTGATTGGTGGGTAGTAGTCATGCATGATAGTAGCGATATTGTTCATAAAATATTATTTACTTCGAATGGAATTGAAAGCGTAACATCTCAATCATTAGGTTATTTACCTTTTCCATGGAGTCATGTTGTTCAGCTTACATTTTCACCGGACGGAAGCAAGCTTATCTCTACTACTTATAATCCGAATGTTAATGACTTAAAAAATTATTTGCTCATTTTTGATTTCGATCGTTGTTCAGGGTTTTTTTTCAACACACAAATTATCCAATTAACTGATAGTGCTTATTTGTGGGGACTTGCTTTTTCACCCTCTGGAAACATCATTTATTCTTGTAGCAGCGAATACCTATTTCAAATCAACACCAATACACTTTCAGTAGATACAGTTGCCACATATGATGGGTTTATGTCCGGATTTCCGCCAAATTGTTGCGCCACTACTTTCTGGAATATGTATTTAGCAGCCAATGGAAAAATTTATATTACTTCCGGTAGTGGTGTTCAGCATATACACGAAATGAATTATCCAGATAGTGCCGGTGTTGCTTGTGATGTGCAACAGCATACGATTACTTTAGGTAATTATTTTCATTTACGCGCCGTTCCCAACCATCCCAACTATTACTTAGGCGCTTTAACCGGTAGCCCATGCGATACGTTAACAAGTGTTCATGAAATGGCGGAACACGATTTTAAGTTTTCGGTTTCGCCTAATCCCAATAACGGCAGTTTCAGAATCATGTATCTGCTGCCGCAAAATAAAAAAGGAAAATTGGAGGTATTTGATGTAAATGGCAGGTGGGTATATGAAATGAACCTGCCGCAATGGAGCACGTTACAATATATTTTGTTACCCGAGTCAGTTGCTGATGGAATTTACAATTGTGTTATTTCTTCCAATGGCTGGAGGGTGATTAAAAAGCTAGTGGTGATAAGGGAATGAAAGGGATATGGAGTGAATATGACCCGCATGGAAACCGGAGTGCTATCCAGATTTTGTACAGATTTACTTGTAAGTCATGTAACTTACTGCATCATTGAAGCGACTCGTTATGGCATCAACTGGATGTTTAATATTGGTTCATCAGATATGCTCGCTTTAGGTAACCAGATTTACATGGACGGATCAAGTTCTGTTGGAGTATTGCTTAAAGAGAATAACAATGCCGCAACATCAAATTATTTTGTTGAAGAAAATTTTATCAATGTAGAAGATGGAATTTCCGCGATAAACGGTACAACAATTTACGGCAGCTCCATTTCAAACAATATCATTCATCTGATGGGTACACCAACACTGGATATGACCGGAATAGACCTTGAAGATAGTGACAGCACTTTTATCAACTGCAACACCATAACTGGAGATGATGAATCAGATACTTTGAAAACAGGTATTTCGGTTAGCATTTCCAGCCGGACTCAGGTGGGATGTAATTCCACCGACAGCACGGGTTACGGTTTCTTTTTCGGAGGTATTTGTAGTGAATCGGAATTTAAGGGGAATAGCATGAATGATCATTACACGGGGTTGTTTCTGAATAAATTTGCAGTGATCGATCAGCAACCTGCCGGCGGTTCATCTCCATATCACGGAAATACATGGCTGGATACACTGCATTATACAAGCGGTTTTGGTGCGGTGAGCTTGAATGCAGATTCATTGTCAACTTTACAATTATCATTGTTCACAACCAAACTATCGATCCCGGCAAACAATCCGAAAATACCGATAAATGATACATTAGCACCATTTTATGTGAATGATCAGGGGTGGTTTTTAGTACAAAATAGTGGAAGCACTTTTGAATGTCTAGATGCTGAATTCTGTGGTTCATCGACGCTAACAGGTGGAGGTGATGAACTCAGAATGATGATTGCACAGGAAAATGAATTGACCAGTGAGTTTATTGAGGAATCAAAAATTATTGCAGGGCAGCAATTATTTGCTGAATTGCATCAGGATACTAACTTACTTTCTCAAAATTCATTATATGCTGATTATTATTCGGAAAAATTGACACTATCCACAGGCAAATTAAATTCGGTTAAACTGGATTTGGGTAATTTATTTTCATTTACAGATTCCATCAGAAACATTCTGCTATCATTAAATTCTGAAATTGAAATTTTAACAGATAGTATTTTAGTTCTTGATAGTATTGATATTGCAATAACCATATTAAATTATAATTCCTTAAGGGAATCGCTAATGAATCAGGTATATATATTACAGCAAGCAAAACTTGGATATCATTCAGCAGAAGCTATATCGGATTCACTTATGGAGATTTCCGCGCTATCTCTAAATGAAAGCATCTCATCTATAAATTTACCGGATGAGAATGAAAAAGTAATAAACGAAATATATTTGGTAGGAGGTTTTAATTCTAATTATTTACTCTCTTATTTAATAGAACTCACGAATATCGCAAATCAATGCCCTTATGTGGGAGGGCCGGCAGTATATCGTGCTCGAACAATTCTATCAAGTATTACTGACAATATTTCATATAATGATATTGAAATTTGTATTTCGAATGGAATTTACCGTCATAGACAATCTGATTCTAATGATGCGTTTAAATGGATCCGTATAATGCCCAATCCTGCAAATCAAAAAGTTTTAATAGAATTAAATGGTGAATTCAAAGGCTTGTGCGAAATACAACTGTTGGATGCAGCAGGACGACAATTGAACTCATCAAAATTTGAATGCAGTAGTAAGTCATATAGTTTGAATGTTTCTGCATTACCGGTTGGTGTTTATCAAATAACTGTATCAGTAAATGATGATAAATTGTTTAACACAAAATTGGTGATATCCAGATGAGATTTATGTTACTAGTTTTATTTGGATCTGAATTTGTTTCTGGACAAGGATTTAACCATCAATGGCTATTAGGCAACTTTTTTTTCTTTCAAGATCCCAAAGGTCGGATGCTTGTTGATTCAAATGCATATTTATTAATTGGAGAGAATCGAAAAATGCCATTTTTAGGTACTCAGGCAAACATTTCCGACAGCAATGGGAACCTGCTGATGAGTAGTAATGGTATTTGGATAGCTGATGCAACTGGAGATACAATGACTAATGGAGATATGTTAGCTCCAAGTTATTTAACAAATACTTGGCCTCACGGAATTCCTTTGGTTCATGGAAGTGTATTCTTGAATTTTCCCGGTGACACTACAAAAATGATTTTGTTTCACAAATCTAAGTGGGGACAGTTTTCGATTTCACCGACTGCGCTTTATGAATCTGTCGTTGACTTAATCCAGGATTCTGTTATTTCGAAAAATGATACAATATTATCAGATACTCTAAGTTGGGGAGTAGGAGCTTGCAAGCATGCCAATGGACAAGACTGGTGGGTAATAGTTGTGAGGGATGGTAATCCTCAGGCTTATACTATAAAAATTACATCAACTGGAATTGATACGGTTTTCATTCAGTCTTTATCATATCAGGCAAATACATTCGGAAATGTTTCACCAATAGTGTTTTCAAAGGACGGAACTAAAATGGTTTATTGTACTCCACTTAATCAAGGTAATAATGGGACAGTTTTAGTCTACGACTTTAATCGTTGTTCAGGAGTCTTTTCAGGAATGACTTCATATCCTGTTTCTCAGACCGAATATCTGTTCGGGCTCTCATTTTCTCCATCCGGCAGGTACGTTTATACTTGTTCCTCCAATTACATTTTTCAGATTGATACAGATTCACAAACAGTTGATACGGTGGCTTCATATGATGGCTTTATTTCACCTCCCGGTTCAACCTGTTGTGCTACCACCTTCTGGGGCATGTACCTGGCTGCAAATGGGAAAATTTATATTACAAGTGGCAGCAGTGTACAGCATTTGCACGAGATGAATTTTCCGGATAGCGCAGGGATTGCTTGCGATGTTCAGCAACATGCTATTGACCTTGTCGATTATCTTCATTTACGTTCAGTTCCCAATCACCCAAACTATTACCTGGGCTGCGATACTACCCTGGGTTGCGCTTGTCTTACAACAGGCATTGAAGAGTTCGAAGCACATGATTTTAAATTCAGCATATCTCCGAATCCAACATCAAATAATTTTAGTATTGCGTACCTGCTTCCTCAAAACCTAAAAGGCAAATTTGAATTGTTAGACATAAACGGCAGTCGGGTATATGAAATGAACCTGCCGCAATGGAGCACCTTGCAATATATTTCATTACCAGAGTCAGTTGCTGATGGTATTTACAATTGTGTGATTTCTTCCGATGGCTGGAGGGTAAGTAAAAAGCTTGCGGTGATAAGGGATTGATATGGGTATTGATGTTTATTACCAGTATTCCAAATTGTAGGAACTGCGAAGTTAATTCACTGCCACCTGAGTCCCGAAAGTAACGTCGGGATACAACTCGGGGCTAAAAATTTGTGGATCCCTGCTTGGTGGCATGTAAGTGAGTTCCCCGGAAGGATTAAATAAAATCTCGTAAGTTTTCTCCAGGTTTTCAACTTCATTGCCGTTCCCTCAACATTTCCACACGTTCCCTAATTTTCAAACTTTTTTTGAATAGTAATTATACTACAAGTGTCAATATCCCGGTTAAATTCCTTATTTTTATATTTTACTGATAAGAAAATCGCATGAAGAAATTTCTACTTATTATTGGAATCACTTTACTCCCTTTTCTGAACTTCGCCCAGCTGACAAGTCCTAACATAGTCAGTTACCCTTGCTTTCTTGCTCCCGGAGTGACAGGTACCGTTGTAGCTGATTCCGTTCCGGGTGCTACGTACTATGAATGGGTAAGCAATATTGGACATATAAACGCAGTGTGGTTTCCTTCTTCACCGGGTCCTGTTCAGACTGCGATTCCTTCTGTTAACATCCTCGCTAATTTGGCTCTGCCGGTCTATGAAATTTGTGTCAGGGCTATAAACGCCACCGATACTTCCGTATGGACCTGTGTACAAATAATGGGAACTGTTGATCCTCCTGTAATGCTTGCCACAAACAGTTCTGTGGGAATACCCGGAGATTCCGGTTATTATGCCATTGTTTATCCCTCCTTGTGTCCTCCAAACGGATATTCTTGGACGATTACCGGTGATGCCACTTTTAATAACAATTCGCAAAGCATCGGTACAAATGGGCCTGGAGTGAATATAAATTTCGGACCGAATTTTACATCCGGTTTGCTTTGCATAGCAGCAGTGACCAACTTCGGTCTTTATTCGGATACAGTTTGTATGGTAATCACGGCGCCGGTTGGAATTGAAGAATCAGCAACCACCCATACAGAAATTTTTTATCAACCTGGATCGGGTAAGATTATAGTAAAGTCGCATGCTTCTTCTTCTGGAATTTTTATATGTCGTGTGATTGATATAACAGGCCGGATAATGCATGCCGAGGGTTTAAATGTGCAAACCGGAAGCAATGAATTCACGATTGAAACAGGGAAAATTAATGAAGGCATTTACTTTCTTGAATTATCAGGAAATGAATTTAACTGCAGTTATAAATTCTTTAAGATTGATTAATCAGTGACATCATGAAGAAGCTCTTACTTTTAGTTCTGGTAATCATGTTACCTGGCAGGTATTACGCACAATTGATTACCCCGGCTATTACAAGTGCTCCACCATGTTTATTGGGACCTGGTATCGGTGGTATTATTGTATGTACCCCGATTCCTGGCGCTACCGGGTATGAATGGAAAAGCACAGTTGGAACAGCTCAAAGTATACTGTTTCCCAATGCTCCCGGACCTATAATTACCGCTGTTCCTTCAGTAAGTATACTTTGCAATTCATCGCAGCAAACTTTTGAAATTTGTGTCAGGGCAGTAAATGCTGTTGATACATCGCAATGGAACTGCACACATATAACAGGTATTCTGCCACCACCTATTTTTTTAACGGCAAATAATCCGGTTGGAATACCCGGTGATTCGGGGTATTATGCTATAGTGAGTCCCATTATGTGTTCAAATCAAATTAGCTGGATGCTTACCGGCGATGCCACTTTTAATAATAATTCTCAAAACATCACACTCAGTGGTTTCCCTGGTTATGGTGTGAATATCACTTTCGGTCCGAATTTTACATCCGGAACTTTGTGCGTTACAGCATTATCACAATTTGGTTTAAATTCCGATACCATTTGTATGGTAATCA